>JAGQXA010000221.1 GCA_020436865.1 Saprospiraceae bacterium
GCTTACTGAACAGAAAGCGGTCGAGCAACTGGGTGGCGGTCAGCTTTTGCCCTTTTTCCAGGGGGATGAACTCGGCGATGTCGGTAATGACGTCGATCACGCGTTTGTCTTCCTTCAGGTTGATCCCCTCCTGGGTATAGTAGCCGAACTGCACGGTTTCGCCGACGACCACCTTGCCGGTGTCGGGGCGAATTTCCTTGGTGAGCAGTTGCAGGAAGGTGGTCTTTCCCACGCCGTTCTTACCGACGATGCCGACCCGTTCCTTTTTCTTGAACTTATAGGTGAAGCCGTCGACGATGCGCAGTTCGTCGAAGCGCTTGCTGATGTCGTGCAGTTCGAGGATCTTCGACCCCAGGCGGGCGCCCTTGATGTCGATCTGGATCTCCTGCTGCTGGACCTTCCGGGAGGCTTTATCCTTGATCTCCTCAAAGGCGTCGACCCGCGCCTTGGCCTTCGTGCCGCGGGCTTTGGGCATGCGGCGGATCCATTCGAGCTCCTTGGTCATCAGTTTGCGGGCCTTTTCCACTTCGACGGCCTGGTTTTCCTGGCGGGTGAACTTCTTTTCCAGAAAATCGGAATAGCTGCCGGAGTACTTGTAGAGGGTTCCGCGGTCGAGCTCGACGATGGTGTCGCATACCCGCTCCAAAAAGTAGCGATCGTGGGTCACGATGAACAGGGTCAGGTTAGGGCGGTCGAGGTATTCTTCGAGCCATTCCACCATATCGAGGTCGAGGTGGTTGGTGGGTTCGTCGAGGATGAGGAATTCGGGTTCGTCGATGAGCAGTTTGGCCAGGGCCAGGCGCTTGACCTGCCCACCGGAGAGGGTGCCTACTGTTTGTTCGAGATCGGTGATATTGAGCTTGAAGAGGATCTCCTTGATGCGCGCCTCGAAGTCCCAGGCTTTAAGGTCGTCCATTTCCACGAGAGAAGCCTGCAGTTCTTCCGGCTGATCGGGATGCAGGAGGGCCCATTCGTAACGTTGGATGGCCCGGATCAGGGGGTTGTCACTGGCGAAAACGGTTTCGATGACCGTCCAGTGCGGTTCGAAGGTCGGTTCCTGTTCGAGGTAGCCGACGCGGATATCGCGGTGCAGGAACACCCGGTGGTTCTCTCCTTCTCCGCCTTCCAGTCCGGCGATAACCCGCAGCAAAGTGGTTTTGCCGGTGCCGTTCTTGGCGACGAGGGCGACCTTCTGTCCGCGGCCGATCTGCAGATTGACGTCGCGGAACAGGATCTTGTCGCCGTAGGTCTTGGTTACGTTCTCTAAGCTGAGGTAGTTCAAGGTTGCGCTGCTTTTACGAAAAAGGCCCCCCAAAAGTAGTTATTGGAGGGCCTTTTTCCAATGCCTGCCGGCAGATGATCATTTCGAACCCAGCAGGTCGTGCATGACGTTGAGGGTTTCCTGGATGTAGACGTCCTTCTTGACGTTACCGACCCAGTCGTCGTTGCGAGCCTTCCGTCCTTCGTCGCCTTCCAGTCCGGGAAGGTCGACGGGCAGATTGGCGACGCCGAAAACCACTTCGCGATCGAAGAGTTTTTCATATTCGTCGTATTCGGCCTCCAGGGCGGCCTGTTCGGCCCGGTAGGTATCGAGTTGTAGCGAGTATTCGGAGTTGTCGCGGCGCTGCTTCAGTTTTTCGGCGTTTTCCAGGATGCGCTGGAAGACCTCGCTGTTCTCGACCCGCTTGGCGCTATGTTCGGCCAGTTTGGCCTTTGCCTTGGCTTGGTAGACGTGCTGCCCATATTCGGCCGGTTTGATCTCCGTCCACTCCATGGCAAACTCGTTGTCCTTTTCGCCGGTAGCCAGGTAGTAGTAGTTGTCGGGCAAAATGATATCGGGTGTAACCCCTTTCAGCTGCACCGACCCGCCGTTGATGCGGTAGTACTTCTGGATGGTGGCTTTGAGAGCGCCGAGCGGCTTGATGTCCTGGAAGCCCATGACGGAGTAGTCGAGGTCGAAGAAGCGCTGCACGGTGCCTTTGCCATAGGTCGAGGTAGTGCCTACCACCACGGCGCGGTTATAGTCTTGCAGGGCGGCGGCGATGATCTCGGAGGCCGAGGCGCTATTGTGGTTGACCATGACGGTGAGCGGCCCATCCCACTTGACGCCCGGGTCGCGATCGCCGAGCACTTCGGCGGTGTGGCCTCGCGATTTGACCTGTACGACCGGGCCTTGCTCGATGAAGAAGCCGGTCATGGTGATCACGTCGCGCAGCGAGCCGCCGGGGTTGTTGCGCAGGTCGAGGATGATGCCCTGTACGTTCTCGGCTTTCAGTTTTTCGAGTTCGGCGGCCACGTCGTCGGCGCAGCTGCGGCCTTCATTGTCCTCGAAGTCGTCGTAGAAGCGGGGCAGGCGGATGTAGCCGATCTTTTCCTTGCTAGGCGTATGGAGGAGGAGCGATTTAGCGAAACCCTCTTCGAGGATGACCACATCGCGAATGATGGTGATCTCCTTGGCGGAGCCGTCGACCTTTTTCACGGTCAGGCGAACTTCCGTTCCCTTCTTGCCGCGGATCATGGAGATGACCTCGTTGAGGTTCATGCCGGTGACGTCGATCGGGTCTTCATTGCCCTGGGCCACTTTGGTGATCTGGTCGTTCTCTTCGAGTTCGCCCTGCTTCCAGGCCGGGCCGCCGACCACGA
This sequence comes from Saprospiraceae bacterium, assembly GCA_020436865.1. GTDB lineage: Bacteria > Bacteroidota > Bacteroidia > Chitinophagales > Saprospiraceae > JAGQXA01. Next base: position 2,644 of record JAGQXA010000221.1, read on the forward strand.
CGTTGGTGACTTTGGCGAAATCGCCGTCCATCATCAGGCGGGCGCCGATGCCTTCGAGCTTGCGCGACATTTCGATGTCGAAGTTTTCCTTTTCCACGGGTTCGAAATAGCCGCTATGCGGGTCGAACACGTTGACGATGGAGTTGAGGTAGGTGCTCAGATAGTCGAGGCGCTTCTCCTTGCCGATGCGTTCATACCAGTTGTCGAGCGTTTCCAGGAGATCTTCGCGGCACATCGCCTCCAGTTCGTCCTGGGTTTTGCCGACCAGTTCTTCGTCGTCGCCGTTCTCCTGAGCTTCCAGCTTGTCGACGAGGCGGGTCATGGTTTCGTACTTCATCGTTTTCCGCCAGTACTCCTTGAGTTGGGCGTCGTTCTGGGCGAAGGGGCGGTTCTCACTGTCGAGGTCGAACTTTTCCGCAATGGAAAAGTCGAAGGGCGCCGCCAGCAGTTCGCGGTAGTAGGCCTGCGACTTTTCGATGCCGACATGCAGGAGGTCGAGCGACAGGTTGAAGAATTCGTAGGTGCCGGCCTCGGCCTCTTCGTCGAGTTGCAGTTTGTAGATCTGCAACTGATTGAGGTCTTCTTTGGTTAGCCAGCGCCGTCCGGGATCCAGGCGGTCGAGGTACAGGTCGTAAGCCTGGGCGGAGAACTGATCGTCGACGGCTTTGGGGGCGAAATGATAGCGGTTCAGCTGGTTGAGGATGGAATGGATCAGGATGGCTTCTTTTTCCGAGTTGGGTACCGGCGTATAGAAAGCGGCCAGGACAACCACCAAGAACAGCATAGAAAAAAAGAACGGACCTCTAAATCTCATATCGGACAATTTTGATCCGGGGTTTGCGCCCCGGAATGGGAATGTTTTCTTACTTAACGGCCGAATGGCTTGTAGAATATATCTGCTTGACAAATTTTACCAAAATGAAATTGGTTTGGGAGGCAAGCTATAAATATACTCCTTTTTAAAAGAAATGTTGAAACGGGTCGGATGCGCTCTGCCAATTTAACGGTTTTTAACAATACTTTGACCTTGCGCTAGCTGTTTCCGGGTATACAACAAAATCTGAATGTCCGGCGTTTCATCCCCACTGCATTTCTTAACTCCAGCACATGACCAACAAGGACCTTCTTCTCACTCTGGCCTTTTTTCTGCTCTTCGGCGCCGGCGCGACGGCCCAATCCTCTCCGGTCGGCATTTGGAAAACGATCGACGATCAGACCGGAGAGGCTAAATCGCATGTCGAGATCTATCAGAAAGACGGGCGCTATTACGGCAAAGTGGTCCGTCTGCTGCAATCCGATCCGGAGGCGATCTGTGAAAAATGTCCGGGCGACAAGCAAGGGCAACCGGTTTTGGGCATGGAAGTGTTGTGGAATTTACAGGCCTATCAGGACTATTGGAGCTACGGCCAGATCATGGACCCGGAGAACGGAAAAACCTATAAGTGCAGCTTGTGGCTGGAGGGGAACGATCGATTGAAAGTCAGGGGGTATATCGGCATTTCCATGCTCGGACGAACCCAGGATTGGCATCGCGTAAAATGACGCTGCCCAGGGGGGTAAAAAAAAATCGCCGGGAAACAATAATTGCCGGGAAGGCAAAGTTTTATAGATGACTTTTTCAAAAGATTCCTGTCAAATGTTTTACAAAAAACACTGTATGAAGCAACACTTTACACAAGACCACCTGATCAGGTTTATCTACAAGGAAACTTCCGCTGCAGAATCGCTCGCGATCAGCGAAGCGATCGGCAGCGACCCCGTGCTGCAAGAAGAATACGAAGACCTGCTGGAAATGCATGGACAATTGCCGCAGGTTCGGTTCAACCCCTCCGGAAAGACCATCCGGAAGATCCTGAACTACAGCGCGCACAAAACGCTGGAAACCCAGCACTAGGCGCCTAAGGTCACTTACCAACGCACACGGGAAAAGATCCAGGAGGCCCCGGCCTCCGACAACTATCGGAACAATCGATAAAGCGCGTAACTTGCAAAGCCCCCAACAGCACTCCTGTTGCGGGGCTTTTTCTTTCCGGCCGAAAGTGGTATTTTCACCCTGCAACAAAAATTCCCGCCCCACTTGCATGTTTTAAACAAAAAATTTATTTTTGCTTTGTTTTAAAACATTTCGTTATCCCTGTAGCGGATAATTTCTTTTAAACCCTTTATTGATCACGCTTCCGCAGTGCGCCGCCGTTCAATGGTCCGCCTCCCGAAGCACAAACTCAGAACGTATGTCACAAGAGAAAGACGCCAAAATGAAGGCCTTGATGCTGACGATGGACCGGTTGGAAAAAACCTACGGTAAGGGCACGGTAATGCGGTTGGGCGACAAGCAGGTTATCAATGCGGAAACGATCCCGTCCGGTTCGCTGAGCCTTGACATCGCCCTGGGCATTAACGGGTTCCCCAAAGGCCGGGTAGTGGAGATCTACGGTCCGGAATCCTCCGGTAAAACCACCCTGGCCATCCACGCCATCGCCGAAGCCCAAAAGAAGGGAGGCATTGCCGCCTTCATCGACGCCGAACACGCCTTCGATCGCTCCTATGCGCAAGCGCTGGGCGTCGACACCGAGAATCTCCTGATCTCCCAACCCGACAACGGCGAACAGGCTCTGGAGATCGCCGAAAACCTGATCCGCTCCGGAGCGATCGATATCATCGTCATCGACTCGGTGGCCGCCCTGGTGCCGCGCAGCGAGATCGAAGGCGAAATGGGCGATTCCAAAGTGGGCCTGCAGGCGCGCCTCATGTCGCAAGCCATGCGAAAACTGACCGGTACGATCGGCCGCACGGGCTGCTGCTGCATCTTTATCAACCAGCTCCGGGAAAAGATCGGCGTCATGTTCGGCAATCCGGAAACGACCACCGGCGGTAACGCCCTGAAATTCTACTCCTCCATACGCCTGGATATTCGCCGGAGCGGCTCCGCTATCAAGGATAAGGAAGGCAACGTCATCGGCAACCACGTCAAGGTCAAGGTCGTCAAGAATAAACTCGCGCCGCCCTTCCGCGTGGCGGAGTTCGACATCACCTACGGCGAAGGGATCTCCAAGAACGGCGAGATCGTCGACCTGGGCGTCGATCAGGACGTGATCCAGAAAAGCGGGGCCTGGTACAGCTACGATGGCGCCAAGATCGCCCAGGGCCGTGAAGGCGCCAAGCAGTTCCTCGACGACAATCCCGAAGTAGCCGCCGAGATCGAACAAAAGATCAAGGATAAGATCAATGGAGTGGCCGATACCAACGGTCAGGTCAAACCCAAGGCCAAAGTGAAAACCGAGGCCGACGATTCCGGCGATTCCGGCGATATGGAGGATTGATCCTCCTAGCCGAACGTCCATACCCCGGGCGCAGGAACACCTCGTTCTTGTGCCCGGGCTATAGACGTTTCATCCCTACGGGATTGAAAAGGCAAGCCTGCCTCCGCCAAGGCTACGGCAAGGCTAAGCCCTCTCGCTTCTGACACTCACTCTCACTCTCACTCTCACTCTCACTCTCACTCTCACTCTCACTCTCACTCTCACTCTCACTTCTGCACGTACACCACGTATTTTTCCTCAAAGAAGGGTTCGGAGAAATAGTCGCCGATCGGGTAGGTCTCCGCGTATTCGCCTTTGGGCAGAGCGTTGATCTCGGCATCGACCTTGCCGCCTTTGAGGGCGAGCAAGCCGTTCGGCAAAGCGTGCCGGTGCTTGTTGCGGATCAGGCGGCGCGACCAGAGCAGGAGCTGGTCGAGGTCGGCGACGGCGCGGGTGACGACGAAGTCGAACTGCCGTTTTAGTTCTTCGGCGCGGACCTGTTGGGCAGTGACGTTCTTCAGTCCCAAGGCTTCCACGACCTCCTGGACGACCCGGATCTTTTTGCCCGTGCCGTCGATCAGGTGAAAGCGCGTTTCCGGAAAAAGGATGGCCAGGGGGATGCCTGGGAATCCACCGCCGGTGCCCAGGTCCAGGATCTCGGCGCCGGGCAGAAAACGCACGACCTTGCCGATGGCCAGGGAGTGCAGGACGTGCCGCTCGTAGAGGTTGTCGATGTCCTTGCGCGAGATGACGTTGATCTTCTCATTCCAGTCGCGGTACAGGGGAGCGAGCTGTTCGAAGAGATCGAGCTGCTTGTCGCTCAGTTCGGGAAAAAATTTTTTCAGGACGTCCATGTACTATTCTTGAGTAGCTTGCGCCAGGCGCCGGCGTTGCCGTTCGTTCATGATCTTCCGGATCCAGTTCGGGATCACGATCACCCCGGCCAGCAAATAGGAGTAATAGGCCAGTAAGCGCCAGATAGTGGAAATGACGACCGCCCGGGTCTCGAGGGTGACGTAGTCGCTCAGAAACCCTCCGAACAGGAACTCCACGAAGCCGGCGCCGCCGGGCGTCGGACTGAAGGCAATGATCACGAACATCGTCTCCAGGCGGGCATAGAGGGCGAACTGCGACCAAAAATCGGTCGTCATCGTGGCGGCAAAGGCAATGATCAGGCAGTTGAGTAGTAAGAAGCGGCACGACCAGGCAATGGCAGTCGAGAGGAAAGCGCCGAGGTGGAAGGTCCAGCGTTGGCGTTTCATCTCCTTGGAGGCCAGGATCATATCGTTGCCGAGTTCGACCGCCTTTTTTCGATACTGCTTCAAAAA
>JAGQXA010000941.1 GCA_020436865.1 Saprospiraceae bacterium
CGACAAGGGCGTAACGGCCAGCCAGGTGGCGGCATCGTAGACATCGAAGGGCGGCGTTTCGCTGCGCTTCGCCCCTTCCACGAAGGCCTGGAACAGAAAGAAGTCCATGCCGCCATGCCCGGCGCCGGTGGCCTGCTGTTCGTAACGCTTCCAGAGTGGATGGTCGTAACGATCGAGATAAGATTGGGCATCTTCCCAGCGATGCGGCGAACTCTTCCCTTCGAGATAGATGGAGCGATTGACGTCCATCCAAAGTCCTTTCGTGCCCTGCACGCGAAACCCCAGGGAGTAGGGCCGTGGCAGGCCGGTGTCGTGGAACAGAGTGATGGTTTCGCCCTGAGAGGTTTTGATCATGGTCGTCACCACATCGCCGAGCTGGAACTCGATGGCGGCATTCGGATGATCCGGACCGCCGTTTTCATGTTCGACGATATAATTATGCAGTCCACGGGCTTTGGTCGACATGGCCGTCAAGTACAACAGGCGGTTGCCCCGGTTGATATCGAGCATAGTGGCCACCGGCCCCAGCCCATGTGTCGGGTACAGCTCGCCGTTTCGGTGGATGGAGTGATAGGTGCGCCAGCGGGCTTCGCTATAGCCCTTTTCGCCGAACTCGACCCCACCGCCGTAGGCTTGCTTGCCGTTGTTGAACTTCACTTCGCGCAGGTCGTGCTGGTAGCCCCCTTCGAGGTGGATCAGCTCACCGAAGAGTCCTTCGCGAACCATCTTCAGCACGGCCATCACGTCGCGGCGGTAGCACACATTTTCCAGGAAAAAGAGGTGTGTGCCGGTCGCTTCGTGGGCGTTGACCAGTTGCCAGCATTCGTCGAGCGAAAAGCCGCCGCAGACTTCCATGCCGACGTACTTGCCGGCCTGCATGGCGGCGATGGCCATTTCCGAATGCCAGCGCCAGGGCGTCGAGATCACCACGGCGTCGATGTCGGACGAATCCAGCAGTTCGCGATAGGCCCGGTCGTCGAGGCCATAGACGGCCGGTTTGGGTTTGCCCTTACGGGAAACGAGTTCGAGGCTCCGGTCGATCATCCCCTGATCGATATCGCAGACGGCGGCCACTTCGCAATCGCTACGATCGAGCGCGAGGTCGAGGTGATTCTGGCCGCGCAGGCCCACCCCGATAAAGCCCAGGCGAATCCGGTCTTTCAAGGGTTGTTTCAAGACGGTTGGGGCCGGCGAAACCTGGGAAATGGAAGGCGGAAGCGACAATCCGGCGGCGCCCAGGGCCGAAGCCTGAATGAAGCGGCGGCGTTTGATCTTATTGCTCATGAGGGTCTGGTTTGGAAAAAAGATAGCGGTCGAAAGGCTATCGCCTTCCGACCGCTGAAAAGATAGAAGAATTTTCCGGATCAGACGGCCTGCCGACGACGATCCTTCCGCGTGGCGGAGGGGCGTTTGTGCCTGGAACCTTCCTTCATGTACTTGAATACGAGTTCGACCGTGCGCTTCCAGGCCGCTTCGGTTTCCGGGGTGAATGCTTTGCCCAGTCTTTTTCGCAGGGTGAGCAGCAACACCTTTCCCACCAGATCGTAGTGTTCGTCGGCTACCCCGTATCCGGCGTGACGCCGCCCAAGTTCCCGCAGTCCCATCTTAAGATTTTGCGGGCGGCTGAGGGCATAGATCGTTCCTTTCAGCATGTGCCCCATGAGTCCGATCTGGCCTTCCAGGTCGTTCCGGAACAACTGCCGGGCAGAGGGGGCGATAGAAAAAAGGAGCTCGTAGAACTCGCCGGCAAAGCCGCTATCGTTCTGAAATAGTAAATAGAGGTCTTTTTGGATGAGGAAAATGTCGTCGGGGGCGGCAAAGCCCGTCAGTTCGTACAGCCTCATCGGCCGGCTCTTTCCCTTCAGTTCGACCTCCTCGATCTTGCCGAGGGCGAGCAGGTCGGGCGGCAGTTCTTCCAGGACAGTCTGAGAGGCCAAAATATTAGTAGACAGTTCCTTATTAGCCGCCTGCACCCGGCTTGCCACATTGGCCGCATCGCCGATGATGCTGAACTGCTGATGGCTCGGATGCCCCACCCGGCCGACGATGACCTTTCCGAAATGGATCCCGATACCCACCTCGATGTCGAGTCCGAATTGCTGTTGGAGTTCGATATTGAGATGTTGCAGGGCCGACTCCATGCCGAGCGCCGAGCGGACGGCTGCCAGGCAAACCTCTTCCGGATTGCGGCCGTCCAGACCGAACAGGCCGACGATCTCATCGCCGACGTATTGGTAGATCAGCCCGTTGTTGGCCAGGATCGGTTCTCCCAGCACGGAAAAGAGGCGATTCATGATGTAGACGACATCGTAGGCAAAATTGGCCTCTACGAAAGAGGTAAAGTTGCGCATATCGCAAAAGAGAATGGCCAGTTGTTTTTCTTCCCCGCGTTCGTCGGAGACCCCTTCGGCCTGGAGGCGACTGACCTCGCCGAGGGTCTTGACGAGCCGTTCGATCTTGACGTCGCCCCGGGGTTTGGCCTGGCAGGCCAGGCGCACGGAGGGCCCCCAGCGTCGCTGGCCGGCCAATCGCTTTTCCAGTTCGGTCGGAGGGGAAAGATGTTCTTCTCCGGCCAGCACCCGGACGCGGCAGGTCGTACAGCGGCCGTGGCCGCCGCATTCCTGCATGTGCGGGATGCGGTTGCCGATCGCCAGTTCCAGCAGAGAAAGATCGGTATCGTGGTGAGTGGCCGTTCTGCCCAGGCAGGCAAAGTCGACCTGAAAAGAGGTTTGGCAGGTAGTCGTTTGGTCGAGAGGCATGACGAAGAGGTTAAATGCGGAGAATCCGGCCGCGCGGGCCTTTTGTCGAAGCTAAGATCGCCTTCCGGATCGAAGCTTCGCGGGCAGATGAGTGATCTCCCCCGGATCATGAGTGAATGGCCGGGCTGCTTTCTTGGATACTGGATGCTTGCCCCCTGTATCCGCCAACTGTATCTGCCCCCTGTATCCGCCAACGCCCTTCCCCCCTCCTCTCTCATTCAAACCACTCTTTGAGCACTTCCAGGCCTTCCTTTTTGGGGGTAAAGCTGATCGGTTCCGTTCGGGCGTGGCGATCATGGAGGCCTTCCGGGTGGTAGTTGCTACGGCTCCATTTCCAGAGGAAGATCCCTTGCAGCCAA
>JAGQXA010000942.1 GCA_020436865.1 Saprospiraceae bacterium
TCCGCTGGAAAAGACCCTGTCGCCGGCCGGCCCCGTCTCGCGCGCCCTTTGCCGCGTCGACCACCGGGGCCGGTTGCAGCGTTTGGAAGAATGGACACGCCTGGAGCGCAGCGGTTCCGGCATCGGCCGGCGACTCGACGGCGGCGGCTGGCAGCCTGCGCCCGACGGTGCGCTGGTGTCGATGAACTGCTGGGCCTTTCACCCGGATTTTCTGGACCTGCTCGATCGGCATGTACCCGCATTCGTACAAGCGCATGCCGGCGACCTGCAGGCCGAGATCTTCCTTCCCGACCTCGTTGGCCGCAGTCTGCAGGAGCACCGGGCCAGCATTCGGCTGCTGCCGGCAGAAAGCCGCTGGCTGGGTATTACCTATTCCGGCGATCTGTCCGTCGCCCGAAAACAGATCGCCGCCTGGGTCGAGGCCGGCATCTATCCGGCAGACCTGACCGAGCCGCCGGTCCCGCCGGAAGTATGGCAGGCCTACTTCCCGGAAGCGATCCCCGAAAAGACGCGGCGGTTAACGGGTGGGCATATCCATCGCACCTACCGCGTCGAAATGCGCGCAGCCCCCGGCAGCCAAACGGTTGTCTTTCAGTGCCTGCACCCACAGATATTTCCCGAGCCCGAGCTGTTGGTCGCCAATGCGGAAGTGGTGGCCGGACATCTGAGCGCGAAGGGATATCCGCGACGGATCCTCCATCACCTTCCGGCAAGCGGCGGCCGGCGCGTCGTCTGGGATGAACAGGGCTTCCCCTGGCGTGGTTTCCCCTGGTTCGACGGCAAGAGCAAATCGGTGCCGGAAAGCGAAACCGACGTTCGGCGCGCTGCCGCGGCCCTCGGCGAGTGGCATACTTTCCTCCGCGACCTCGACCCCGGCCGTGTCCGCGCGCCCATACCCGGCTTTTTCGATCCCGCCCATCGCTGGCGCCAATGGGAGCAAGCCGTGGCCGGCAGCCTCCCGGACCGCCGTCGCCGCGCCGGCGAAGAGATCGAACGCTTGCTGGCCGGCTACGGACTGGTCGAGCAGTACGAAAATCTTCGGCGGGGCGCAGGGCTTCCTGATCGCGTTCTGCACGGCGACCCCAAGATCTCCAATTTCCTGTTCGATGAACAGACCGGCGAGGTCAGCGCCCTGCTCGACTGGGACACCCTTCAGCCCGGCTGGATCGTGTTCGACTTTGGCGACCTCGTGCGCGCCTACGCTTCGCCCGCCGCGGAAGACGAACCGGATCCGGAGAAGGTCTTCCTGCACCCCCCTTACTTGCACGCCATCGAAACCGGCTTTCTCCGCGAAACCGAAGCCTGGCTCACTCCCCCCGAACGCGAACACCTCCGGCTCGGCGCCCATTGGGTGATCTGGATGCAGGCCCTGCGTTTCCTGGCCGACTACCTCACCGGCGATCACTATTTTCAAACCCAATATCCGGAACACAACCTCGTGCGCGCGAGGAATCAATTGAAGTTGGGGGAAGGGTTAAAAGGGCTAAAGGGTTAAGAGGGGTGAAAGGGGGGGCAGTTGGCCCGCCTTCGCTGAGGCTACGGGGGGCGAGGGAGCGATGGCTCGATCAAGAAAACCCTGCTCCGAAGGAGCGCTGAAAGACCTCGTAGAGGTCTCCCCTCTCTAGCATCAAAAAAACCAATACCGCCAGCGGTCCTTTTGCTCGACGAGCAGGAAGCGGCGGTCGGCCTGCCATCCGCGGTTGATGAGGTAGTAGAGGTCGTTGATCAGCAGCCAGGTGTTGGCGAAATAGTTGTGGCCGAGGAAATCGGTGTCGATGAGCGAGGCATCGACGGTTTCGATGTGATCGACCACGACCAGGTTCTTGCCGCCCTCGCCGGCGCGCGGACCGCTATTGATGTTCTTGGAAAGGAGCAGGGCTTTGTCTTTGGCCGAGGCGTAGAGCGTGACGTTCTGCGCCGTCTGGTAGATGAGGGGGGCGATGTCCTGCACAAAGGCTTTGGCGTCGACGTCGGGCGCCGCGAGGATGACCTGACCGAAGAGGCGATTTCCGGGATCTTCTTGCGCCAGGTTGACAAGTGCCTGGGTCAGGGCGCGATTGCCCATGCTGTGGGCCACGATGTGTATCTGGTCGAAGCCGCCTTCGCGGGCCAGTTTCTTGAGAAAGCGTTCGAGGTTCGGCACCGTGCCGGCGTTCTTTTTTCCGTCTTCAAAATACTCCACGATACTGCCCTGCGA
>JAGQXA010000943.1 GCA_020436865.1 Saprospiraceae bacterium
AAGTAAGATGTCAGGATCCCTCAAAGATCAGTCTATCGCGGCCCTCATTTGGGTGTTCCTCGACAAGGTGGGGAGCAGCACGGTCAACTTTATCGTCACGATCATCCTGGCCCGTTTGCTGACCCCTGAAGACTTTGGATTGGTGGCTATGGTGCTGATCTTCTTCGAGCTGTCGTACAGCTTTGTGGAGAGCGGATTCTCGGCCGCCCTGGTGCGGGAGAAGAACATTACGGAGATCGACAAGTCGACGACCTTCATCTTCAACTTCATTTCGTCGATCATTCTGTATGTGCTGCTCTTTTTCGCCGCTCCGGCCATCGCCGCCTTCTTCGAGGAAGAAGCGCTGACCTGGATCGTGCGGGTGATGGGGCTGAACCTGATCATCAATTCGCTGGCGATCATTCAGCGGGCCACGCTGACGCAGCAGATCGACTTCAAAACGCAGACCAAGGTGCGCTTCGTGGCGGTGATCGGATCGGGCATCGTGGGGGTGATCATGGCCTTCTACGGCTTCGGCGTGTGGAGCCTGGTGGCCAAGATCGGCGTCATGGCCGTCATGGATTCTTTGTTCCTTTGGATCCTCAACCCCTGGATGCCCAGCTGGCGATTCAGCATGGAGTCGTTCCGGCGCCTGTTCGGCTTCGGTTCGAAGATCCTGCTGTCCAGCCTGATCGACAAGTTCTTCCAACACGTGGTCAACCTGTTGATCGGCAAGTTCTTTGCGGCGGCCCTGCTCGGCTTCTTTACGCAGGCGAACAACTTTGTCAATATGGTGAAGAACAATCTGTTCCAGACCATTCAAAAGGTATCCTATCCCGTGTTGGCCAAGTTGCAGGACGATCGCAGCAAGCTCAAGGAGGGCTACCGTCAGATCATCAAGCTGAGTTCGTTCGTGATCATTCCGGGCATGGTGCTGCTGGGCGTGCTGGCCAAGCCGGCTCTGGTAGCGCTGGTCGGCGAGAAGTGGCTTCCCTCGGCGCCTTTTGTGCAGCTGCTGTGTGTGGCCGGCGTCACGTATCACTTCAACGCCATCAATCTCAATATGCTGTTGGTGCTCGGGCGGTCCGATCTCACGCTAAAGTTGGAGATCGTCAAGAAGGCAGTCATCGTGCTGGCCATCGCCATCGGTTTGCCGTACGGCATTTACGGGCTGGTCATCGGCCAGGTGGTGTCGCAATACATTGCCTTGTTCATCAATTCCTACTATTCCGACAAGTTTCTGGACTACTCCCTGACCGAGCAGGTGCTCGACATTCTTCCCAGCCTGATCATCAGCCTGCTAGCCGGCGGTCTTGTGCTGACCTTGTCGAAGCAGATGCCTGGCGCCGCCCTCTTGATCCTGCTCGTCGGCAGCGCGGCGGGCTCCATCTGCTATCTCGGCTTTCACCTGCTGGCGCGCACTGAAGAGATGTCGATCATTCGGACCATCATCATTCCCAAAACGCGGCTTTTGTTCGCCAAACTATTTTGACCATGTCCGACCCCCAACCAATGGTCAGCGTCATTCTGATCACCTACAATCACGGCCCCTTTATCTCCGAAACGCTGGACAGCATCCTGCGACAGGAGGTCGATTTCCCCTACGAGATCGTGATCGGGGAGGATTGTTCGCCCGACAACACGCTGGAAATCTGTGAAGCCTACGCCCGTCGGTATCCCGACCGGATACGCCTGCTGCCCTCCGATCGCAACTGGGGCATGGTGAACAACTACTTCCGGACGATCACCGAATGCCGCGGCAAGTACGTGGCCTTCATCGACGGCGACGACTACTGGACCGATCCGTTGAAACTGGCTCGGCAGGTCGACTTTCTGGAGCGCAATCCGGAGTACGGACTGGTGTACACCGATATCGAGACGATCTCGATGGACGGACAGGTCATTCGCGACGAAGCCCTGGAGCGCCGCCGGAAATTGTACCGGCAGGGCGAAGTGTTCTTCGACCTCTTCAAAGAGAACTTCATCAACACCTGTACCGTGATGGTCGCCCACGACCTGTTCGTGCCGGCGAAGGCAAAATGGAACAAGTATTGGTTCACCTACGATTACTGGCTGTGGATGCTGGTGGCCATGCGGGCCAAGGTCGGCTATCTGCCGCTCAAGACGGCCCACTATCGCAAGCATCCGGGCGGAGTGACCAACTCGACGGTCGTGACCCGCAACAAAAAAAGGACCTACTATCTCTTCCACCACATTGTGACGCTCTTCGACAAGCGCTACGGCAAGCCCATTTCCGAAACCGAAAAGATGATCCTATTCCGCAAGATGTTGTCGCTGTTGTACCGCCGGCAGGGCACCTGGGAGATGAAACGGCAGATCCTGGCAATCTTGCCGAAATACAATCCGGGTGTGTACAACACCTTCCGGATCTTTGTGGGAAAAATGAAAAGGAGGCTTCCGGCCTTCCTGCCCCGAACTATTGCTTCTCAACCTTAAGCCCTTACCTACATGAAAGTTTTGATCCTGGCCGGCGGCTTCGGTTCGCGCCTCAGTGAAGAAACCGACGTTCGGCCTAAGCCGATGGTGGAGATCGGCGGCCAACCCATCCTCTGGCACATCATGAAGATCTATTCTTCCTATGGCTTTAACGACTTCATTATCCTCTGCGGATATAAAGCCTATGTGATCAAGGAATATTTTGCCAACTACTTTCTCCACCATGCCGATGTGTGTTTCGATCTGGCCAATAATTCGATGCAAACGCTGAGCAACGACTGCGAACCCTGGAAAGTGACCCTGCTCGACACCGGGCTGCACACCATGACCGGAGGGCGCGTTCTGCGCGCCAAGCCCTACGTCGAAGCGGGCGAACCGTTCATGCTGACCTACGGCGATGGCGTTTCCAACGTCGATCTTCCCGCGCTGGCCGAGTTCCATCGTTCCCATGCGGGAGCGATCACTATGACGTCTTCTCAGCCGGAGGGCCGCTTCGGCTCGCTCGATATTCAGGACGGGGGGAAGGTCGGCAAGTTCGTCGAAAAGCCGAAAGGCCAGGGAGGCTGGATCAACGCCGGCTTTTTCGTGTGCGACTACAAAGTGTTCGACTACATCCAGGAAGGCGACCAGACGATCTTCGAACGCTCTCCGCTGGAAAAACTAGCCAACGACGGCGAGTTATTCACCTACCAGCACGACGGCTTCTGGCGACCGATGGATACCCTTCGCGACAAATACACCCTGGAAGACCTCTGGAATTCCGGTAACGCCAAATGGAAGATATGGGAATGACCGCCGATCTGCTCGACCTCAGCGCCCTGCGGGGCAAGAAAGTGCTCCTCACCGGCCACACCGGCTTCAAGGGCGCCTGGCTGGCCATCTGGCTCGATCTGCTCGGCGCCGAGGTAGTGGGCTTGGCCCTCGATCCCGACGACGGCGCCGGGTATGCCGGCATATTCACCGCCAGCGGGATCGGAGCGCGCCTGCGCGATTACCGGCAGGACATCCGCGATCTGGACGGTTTGCTGGCCGTTTTTGCCGCCGAACAGCCGGAAGTGGTGTTCCACCTGGCAGCCCAGGCCATCGTCCTGGAAAGTTACGCCCAGCCGGCCGCCACCTTCGCCGTCAATACCCAGGGTACGGTGAACGTCCTCGAGGCCATCCGGCAAACC
>JAGQXA010000944.1 GCA_020436865.1 Saprospiraceae bacterium
ACTGGTCGATCCAGGCGGCATTTTTATAGTGAAAATTCTTGACGAACTGGATCACCTCCTGCGACCACTGGATCATGGCGTCGATGGAAGGGATGCCATTGCCTTGCAGAAAGCGGTCGCGCTCGGTGGTCGTCAGCACCTTGTGGATGCCGCCCGGTACGGCGGCGATGCCATGGATCTTCTTCCCGGCGATGGCTTTGATCAGTTCCTGACCGAACTTTCGCATCAGGATCCCTTTCCTGGCCAGTTCCCGATCGGCCATGGCCACCCCAACGATGTTGCGGCGGGCCGGATCGGCATCCATGCCGAACAGCAGGTCGGGAGAGGCCAGGTAAAAGAAATGGAGGGCATGCGATTGGAAAACCTGCGCATAGTGCAGCAGGCGCCGCAACTTCTCGGCGGTCGGCGACAGGTCGGAGGGATCGATGCCCACCAACTGGTCGATGGCCTTGGCGGCGGCCAGGTGGTGGCTGACCGGACAAATGCCGCAAAGGCGCTGCACCAATACCGGAGCCTCCCAATAGGGGTGTCCCTGAATGAAGCGCTCAAACCCGCGAAATTCTACAATGTGCAGATAGGCTTTATCTACCTGGCCGGCCTCGTCGAGGTGAATGGTCACTTTGCCGTGTCCTTCTACGCGTGTGATCGGATCGATGACGAGTTTCTTTTCCATGGCGCTTCGTTTAGTCGTACTTGAATTCGGAATAGAGCACGGAGTAATCGGCCCCGAACAGCGCATTCCGGATCACTTTCCAGATGTGGTTGGCATTGGGCGGACAGCCCGGTATGTAGTAGTCGATGCGAACGATCTCGTTGCAGGGATAAACCTGGTCGAGCAGTTTCGGCAGATCGTCGTGATAAGGCACCAGGCGGTTGCCGTGCTCGCTGGTGATCGAGTCGAGGTACGCCTCTTCCAGGCATTCTTCCAGTGGAACGGTATTGCGCATAGCCGGAACGCCACCCCAGATCGCGCATTCGCCGACGGCGACCAGGATATCGCATTTCTCGCGGAAGGTGCGCAACACTTCCACATTCTCGGCATTGCAGCAGCCGCCTTCGATAAGGCCCAGGTCGCAGCGGCGGGTAAAGTTCTTGAGGTCATTGATCGGCGACTTGTCGAACGAAACCAGTTCTACCAGGTCGAGCAACTCGAGGTCGATGTCGAGCAACGACATGTGGCAACCGAAGCAACCGGACAGGGAAGTCGTGGCGATCACCTTCGGCTGCCCAATCTTTCGCGGCGGCGTTTTCGGTTGTTGTACCGGACTTTTCGGCATCACCGATTGGGTATCGTATCGGCGATCGCCGAAGGGGCGGGGCAGGCTCTTCCCGCGCACCAGGATGGCGCCGACGGGACAAATGTGCATCGCCCGGATCGCCTGTTCCTCGCTGAGTTTGGCCTCTTGCTCGTAGTCGACCCTGACTTTCGTCTTATTGGCCCGGCTTTCAAAGGAAAAGACCCGCTTGCCGTCGTCAGTACGGATCTCCTCCATGCAACGCCGGCACAAAATGCAGCGGTTGTGTTCGATCAGGAGTCGCTTGGGGTTGAAATCGACCGCATGCTCCTTAAACAGGTGCGGGAAACGCGAATTAGTCACTCCGAGCTCATACCCCATGTGCTGGAGGTCGCAGTCGCCGCTCTTTTCACATCCCGGGCAGAAGTGGTTCCCTTCGGCGAAGAGCATTTCCACCAGGGCTTTGCGCAGATCTTCCAACTCGGGCGTATGTACCATGACTTCCATCCCTGCCCGCACCTTTTGAGAGCAGGCGGCGGTAGCCTGGCCATCGATCGAACAGGTACAGACGCGGCAGGTTCCCAGCGGCGGCTGGATATGCTCATAATAGCAGAGCGAAGGTATGTAGATGCCATGCTCGCGAGCCGTTTCCACCAATCCGCGCCCTTCTTCGGCCTGGACCTTCCTGCCGTCGATGACGATATCTACCAGCTTACCCATGGATCAGGATTTGAATTTTTCGTAGATCTGCACCGCCTGCTTGAGGTCGAAGCCCCGGCTGAGTGCATGGCCGTTGTTCGACTGTCGCTCGCGGAAGTACTTCAAGTCTTTGCGAATGGCGTCGAGCAGGGCGTTAGAGGCGTTCTTACCCAGTCCGCAACGGCTGCTCGCCTTCATCAGCGCGCCCCAACTGCGCAGGTCTTGAAGATCGGTCGGATCGCCAAGCCCCAGGGCCAGCTTCCGGAGCTTCCGGGTGAGGATGAGGTTGCCGGCCCGGCAGGGCGTACAGACGCCGCAGGATTCCTGCCGGAAAAAATGGGCGAAGTTGCGCAAGATCTGCAGCAGGTCGCGGCGATCGTCGAAGATCATCACCGAGCCCCCGCAGGAGAGGTCTTCGTGGCAGATCTGCCGGTCGAACTCCCCGGCGGTGATCAGCGTGCCCGAGGGGCCGCTGAGTTGAACGTAGCGGGTATTGGTGGCCCCGCATTCTTCCAGCAGGTCGCTCACCCGCAATCCCCACTCGATCTCATAGACGCCCGGACGACTACAATCACCGGCCACGCTAAGCAGTTTATGACCGCAGGAGGAGGGGGTTCCCAATCGTCCGAAAAAGGCACTGCCCAGTTCGATGACGCGGGCGGCGGCACAGAGGGTCTCTACGTTGTTCACTACGGTGGGCAGGCCCATATAGCCGCGTTCGGTGGGAAAGTACTGCTTGGTGCGGGGTTCGCCACGTTTGCCCTCCAGCGATTCGAGCAGAGCCGTTTCTTCGCCGCAGACATAGGCTCCCGCGCCCACCTGGACCCGGATGTCGAAGTGAAAACCCTGGATGCCGAGAATGTCGCGACCGAGCCATCCGCGTTCGCGGAACTGGGTTAGCGTACCTTCCAGTTTCGGCAACAACCAGCCATATTCGGCCCGCAGGTAGAGGATGCCGCTGCTGGCGCCGACGGCGTAGCCTGCCACGGCCATCCCTTCGAACAGCAGGCCCGGCAATTGATCCATCAGGACCCGGTCCTTGAAGGTTCCCGGTTCGCCCTCGTCGGCATTACATACGATATACTTAGGGAAGCCGGGCTGGTTTCGGCAGGAATCCCATTTCGTGCCGGTCGG
>JAGQXA010000945.1 GCA_020436865.1 Saprospiraceae bacterium
AAAGCCAATATTCCGACTTTTTTTTCGACCTGCTGCGTTCCTTTGCCTACCTTCACAGGACATCCAGAACTACCATGAGTAAGATCCGTCGGCTTGGCAAAGCGATCACCTCGGAAGATTGGCTCCGTTACCGTCCTTATGGAAACATGAACCCCTACGATCATTTCTATCTGGGGGTCGCCAACGATGTGTTCGTGGCGGTCAACAGTGAGAAACGCGACTTTCGAGGCATCTTTCAGCGCGATGACCTCAAGGAACTGGCCGTGCTGCTGACCTGTCATTACGAAGACTTCCTCAATGAGATCGGTTTGTGGGAGGCGCTGCGCAGCAGCAACCAGGAGTTGTATGGCTATCCGGTGCCATTCTACGAGTTGGAGGAGTACGATCCGGAATATCTGAACTGGCAGGACCTGGCCTATCTCATCTGGCATCATCTGGGCAAGATGTCGGGGAAACACCTGCATCCCTATGCTCCGGCCATCCTGGACCTGGCGGTGTTTTGCCTCGAATACTTTGAAGATCATCTGGAAGAGGCCCTGGTGACCGACTTCTTTGAAGAGCAGTTGCAGATCTCGGCCGAGCTCGATTTCTTCGAGCTTAAGAATCGTCTGATCTGGATAACCTTTCAGAACTACCTGACCGGGCCTGAATTTTCGAAGGTCATGGAAGAGCTGGCGATCAAAACGATGTCGTCCGAAAATGAAAAGCTGCATCACTTCGACCCGGGGATGCTCTTGTACGGATTGCAGGATGATTTCCTGTATGGTCGACGGTCTTCCTGGAGTGCCCTTCGGTCGGTGGACCTCCTGGCGGCGGTGGCGCATGGTCCGGAGGAGCTGCGGGAGGAGATCCGGGGCCTGACTCGCCGGGTTACCGGGACCTTCATTTACGAGCGGACGGACGAGCGGTTTTACCATTTCCGGTACGGCCCGACCGGGCGGACCTTCGAGATCCGGCGGGATTCCATCGACCTGGAGGAGAAGGAGCTGGAGCCGGGTTCCGACGTGGGGTTCTTTAGCATCGTACCTTGGCGTGGCGAGTGGTGGCTCAGCGGCAGTTATATGAGTTGGAGGCTAACGCCCGAACAGATCGAGAAGCAGGTGGGGGGCGAGCTCGGAAGCTCGAGTTTTTACGGCTGGCCGGAAGAAGAACAGCTTCGGTTGAAGGAATTGACGGCAGAGCGGGAAGCCGCCTTTGTCGAAAATTTCGGAAGCCACCTGAAGGTTTTTTCCAATATGGCAGACCTACAGGAAGGTTTGATGAAGCATAGCCTGCAATACAACGAGAACCTGGGGCTGGACGACCCGGACTTCGCGGAGAAATTGGAGGAGGCCCGCTTGCAAATGTCGACCGTTCTGGAGGGGCAGGTTCAGGCCGGTTGGAACCCCCATTCGCCCGTGGCTGCCTATTATGCGCCCGGACAGGGCCTGGAGATCTCCAATTTCATCCCGGAACTGATCGATCGACTGCAAGCAGATTCCCTTTCCAGAGAGAATCTCATGGAGCTCTACGGGAGTTTTTTTGCCGAATGCTCGCCCGAGCTCGCCCGCATGTTGGTGGAGCAATATTCCTTTCGGAATCTGCGCTTCCCGCTGATCGACGATCCGGATTTTGTGAAGACCTTTTTTGAATTTTTCCTGCGCTATTACCGGCCCGAGGGTTTCAAGGAGCCGGTTCCGGCCATGTCGTTCCGACGCTAATCAACCACTGATGTCCTCCCATCCTTTGCGCATCGTTCTGACCGGCCCGGAATCCAGCGGCAAGACCACTTTGGCCGCTCTTTTGGCGGAGCGATTGCAAACCGTTTGGGTCCCTGAGTTTGCGCGCTTTTACCTGAGCGCACTGGGCCGGCCGTATGAACTGAGCGATCTATCCCGCATTGCCTATGGGCAGGCGGCTCGGGAGGAGGCGCTTTCGTATCAGGCCCGACGCTGGCTTTTCTGCGATACGGGGCCTTTGGAACTCAAAGTTTGGGCGGAAGTGCGGTACGATCTTTGCCCGCCGGTCATCGAAGGCTACTGGCAGGCCCGGCGCCACGACCTGTTCCTGCTCTGCAGCCCCGACATCCCCTGGGAATTCGATCCTTTGCGGGAAAATCCCGACGACCGCACGGCCCTGTACCGTTTGTACCGGCAGATCTTGTCAGATTCGGGCCGCCCTTTCGTCGAGCTGAAGGGGACGGTGGAGGAGCGGTTGGGGCAGGCCCTTCAGGTTCTTTCCGCCCATCAACCCCATTGATCCGATCAGTATACTGATCGGATCACTTAATTATAAAATATCGGGCAAACCGCCACTGACAGTTTGCGCAGATCCTGGACAGGCAGATCAGAGAGAAAATTGACATGTTCTTATTTTTGGTTTTGATAATCAACGTTTTGTGTGTTATTGCTATTAGCTCGGATATTCCTTACCTTTGCTCCGACTCATTTGGGGTGCTAACGGGCCAGAGGGCCGGGAAGCTGAGATCATACCCATCGAACCTGACCGGATAATGCCGGTAAGGGAAATGAAGCCTACCATATCGAGGCGGATTTTAGGGTGGTGAGTGAAAATGCCGTTCTAGCCCCTGGAGCGGCGATCGTCGTATCAAAAAGAATTTCTTTATGTACAAGTGGACACTGGCTCTGGCCTTCGTGGGTTGGAGCGCTGCGCTATCGGCGCAAGGGGTATTGACCGGACAGGTAACCGACCGGGCCGGAGAGCCTCTGGTAGGCGCCAACGTATGGGTCGTCGAAGCGAAAACCGGTAATCCGACCAACCAGAACGGCGTGTATCAGATCGACGGATTGCCTCCCGGGGCCTATACCGTGCGCGTTTCGTATGTGGGGTATGAACGCGTTCTCCGCAAAACCTCCATCCGGGAAGGTACCAGCAAGACGATCCTCCACATCCAGCTCGAAGAAGAGATCGTGGCCTTTGAAGAACTGGTCGTCAGCGCTACCCGCGCCGGTCGCAAAACCCCCTTCACCTATGTCGACCTGGGCCGCGAAGAACTGGAGGAAAACAACCTCGGGCAAGACGTGCCCTTCCAATTGCAGTGGACGCCCTCGACCGTGGTTACTTCCGACGCGGGTACCGGCATCGGCTATACGGGCATCTGGATCCGAGGAACCGATCCTTCCCGGATCAATGTGACGATCAATGGCATTCCGCTCAACGACGCCGAGTCGCAGCAGGTCTTTTGGGTCGATCTGCCCGATTTTCTCAGTTCGACCGAAGACGTACAGATCCAGCGCGGCGTCGGCACTTCCACGAACGGCGCTGGCGCTTTCGGCGCCACGGTCAACCTCAATACCGTGAAATTCAACCCGGAACCCTACGCCACCATCTCCGGATCGACCGGCTCATTCGGAACCTGGCGAGGCAACCTCCAGGCCGGTACCGGGTTGCTCCGCGATCACTTCACCTTCGAAGGCCGCTTGTCGCGCATCACTTCCGACGGCTATATCGACCGGGCGGAGGCCGAACTGTCGTCGTATTTCCTGACCGGGGCCTATGTCGACGACAAGACGATGTTGCGCTTTAACCTCTTCTCGGGCAGTGAGCTGACCTATCAGGCCTGGAACGGAGTTCCGGAGGCCTTCATCGACGATCCCGAATTGCGCACCTACAACTCCGCAGGTACGGAAAAAGAAGGCGAGCCCTACGACAACGAAGTCGACGATTACACCCAAACCCACTACCAACTGCTGTTTAACCGCGAGCTTAGCCGCAACTGGCATCTGAACCTGGCCGGACACTACACCCGCGGCGCCGGCTTTTTCGAGCAGTACAAGGCCGACCAATCGCTGGCCGGCTACGGCTTGCCGGCGGTGAGCATCGGCAGCGAACAGGTGACCGAAACCGACCTCATCCGCCGGCGGTGGCTCGACAACAACTTCTACGGGGCTACCTGGGCGGCGCGCTATGTCGGAAACGGGAGTCGCTTTCAACTGACCGTCGGGGGCGCCTGGAGTCGCTACGAAGGGCGGCACTTTGGCGAGGTGATCTGGGCCCGGTTCTTCAGCGATGGGGAGATCCGCCACCGCTACTACGACAACGATGCCGAAAAACTCGATCTCAACAGCTATGCCAAGGTGAGCTACGAGATCGGCGATGCCCTCAACCTCTTCCTGGATCTTCAGTACCGGCGGGTCGATTACGAATTCCTGGGTTTCGATCAGGACGGCTCGAACGTGACCCAGACCGACCGGCTCCATTTCTTCAATCCCAAAGCCGGACTCTACTTTCGACTCAGCGAGCAGAGCTCCGTGTACGCCTCCTTCGCCGTGGCCAACCGCGAGCCGAATCGCGACGACTATGTCGATTCCTCGCCCGTCAGCCGGCCGGCGCCGGAGCGCCTGCTCAATACCGAACTGGGCTATGAGCGCCAATGGAAAAAAGCCCGCGTCCAGGCCAATTTCTACCATATGTTCTATGAAGACCAATTGGTCCTGACCGGTCAACTCAACGATGTAGGCGCCTATACGCGCACCAATGTGCCTGAAAGCTACCGACTGGGCCTCGAACTGGGCGGGGCCTGGCAGGTGCTGACCACGCTGGAACTGAGTGGAAATGCCACGCTGAGCCGCAACCGCATCCGGGCCTTTACCGAGTTTGTCGATCAGTACGACCTCGACTTTAACTATCTGGGGCAAGCGATCGTCGAACATAGGGAAACCGACCTGGGCTTCTCTCCCAGCTTCATCGCCGCCTGGGAGCTGAACTGGACTCCCTTCGCCAAGCCTTTGCAAAAGGCCAAGCACGACTTTGCGCTGGCCCTCCTCGGCAAGTATGTGGGGCAAACCTACCTTGACAATACCGGCAGTGAAGACGCCGCCCTGGATCCCTACTCGTTCGTCGACCTCCGATTGTCCTATGCCCTTCCGCTCAAGCGAAGCGGCGGGTCGTTGGAGCTGACCTTCCTGCTCCGCAACCTCCTGGATACCCGGTACGAAACCAACGGCTGGGTATACCGCTACGAATATGACGGCCAGCTTACCCGCGACCTGGGGCTTTACCCACAGGCCGGCCGCAATTTTCTGGCGGGGGTGGTGTGGAAATTGTGAGGCAGTTGACAGATACAGTTGACAGATACAGTCTAAGGAACTGCCGACTGCCGACTGCCAACTGCCGACTGCCGACTGCCGACTGCCGACTGCCGACTGCCGACTGCCAACTGCCGACTGCCGACTGCCAACTGCCAACTGCCGACTGCCAACTGCCAACTGCCAACTGAAAAAAGCACCTGCACCCTTTTTTCTTTCCCTAAAAGGTGGTAAGATTACTGGATGACCACAGCTTCCGCCTTCGACGTCCTTTCCTGCATCAAGCCGACCGGTGAGATCCACATCGGCAATTACTTTGGGGCCATCCGGAATTGGGTGGAAATGCAGGACCGCTTCCGCTGCCTCTTCGGAGTGGTCGACCTGCACGCCATGACGATGCCGTACGAACCGCGCGACCTGCGTTTTCAAACCGACGAGCTCTTCCTCGATCTGCTGGCTTGTGGGATGGATCCATCGCGGTCTACGCTTTTCGTGCAATCGCTGGTTCCCGAACATCTCGAGCTGACCTGGATACTAGGCACGATCACGCCCGTGGGCGAACTCCGGCGACAAACCCAGTTCAAAGAGCGCTACGACCGTCAGAAAGGAGAAGAGGCAAATGCTCCTGCCGTATCGGCCGGCCTGTTCACCTATCCCGTTCTGCAGGCAGCCGACATTCTGATCTATCGGGCGCGCATCGTTCCGGTGGGGGAAGACCAGGCTCAGCATCTCGAGCTCACCCGCCGGTTGGCCCAGCGCTTTAATCAACGCTTCGGCGAGTACTTCCCGATACCGGAAGCCAGTTTGACCTCCACTCCCCGCATCCGTTCGCTGGCGGCTCCGGAGAAGAAGATGGGCAAATCGCTCGGCGAAAAGCACTATATCGGGTTGTTCGAAGAACCCGATCGCATTCGCCAGAAGATCCGGCAGGCCGTGACAGATAGCGGTCCGAACGACGAGCACGGCCTTAGCGAGGGCGTGAAGAATCTCTTCCAGATCCTGGAGGGTTGCGGCGCATTGGAGGCCCACCGGAGCTTACAGGACGATCTAGCCGCCGGCGTCTTGCTATACGCCGATCTGAAGGAAGCGGTCGCCGAAGCTTTGCTCGAACTGACCGGAGTGTTGCGTCAGCGCAGGCAGGAGCTGCTATCCGATCGCGGCTTGATCAACGATACCATCCGCGAAATGTCGCTAAAAGCCCGATTGGCGGCCAAAGAAACCCTCTATGAGGTGCGGGAAATGGCCGGGATCAAAAGCATTAGCTATTTTTGAGCGACAAACAAAAAACGCCTTAGCCAATGGACCATAAGACCACCGCATTCACCGACAAAGAACTCGAAAAGGGGATCCTCTATCTGGAACGCCTCAAGGAGAAGTACGAGGGGATCGGACAGGACTTCTTCGACTATCTCGAAGGGCTCGTGCAGTCGAACGGACTTTCCTACTGGGATTACATTCATCTCAACAGCCTGCTTGGATTGCAGTCGCCCCGCACCAACCATCCGGATGAGATGATCTTCATCATGTACCACCAGATCACCGAACTCTATTTCAAGCTGATCAAACACGAGCTCGAGCAGCTCACCGATCCGGAGGTCGGCGAATACCTTGAACTGGAAAAATGGCATCTGCGGATCAGCCGTGCCACCAACTACTTCAAGCACCTGTGCAATAGCTTCGATATTATGCACAGCGGTATGGATTTCCACCAGTTCCGGCAGTTCCGCATGGCCCTGTTGCCGGCCAGCGGTTTTCAATCGGTACAGTTCCGGCACGTAGAGATCATGAGCACCAATCTGCACAGCCTCTTACAGGCGCCCTACCGCGAACAAACCGATCAACCGCTCGAAAAACTCTACGATAAGATCTACTGGAAAGCCGGCGGGATCGAAACCGAAAGCGGACAGAAGACCCTGACCCTGCGGCAGTTCGAAGAAAAGTACGATCGCTCTCTGCAACAGTTCATCAACCACTACCGCTACCGCAACCTCAACTACCTCTACTATCGCCTGCCCAAAGAAATAAAGGCCGACGAGCGGCTGCGTACCTTGCTGCGCGACTACGATGTGTTCGTCAACAATCACTGGCGCCTCGGGCACCTGGCCTCGGCTGCCCGCTACCTGCCCATGGAGGAGGAAGGCACCGGCGGCACCAACTGGCGCAAGTACCTGCCGCCAAAATTCCAGAAGATCGTTTTTTTCGAGTCGCTATGGACTAGCGAAGAACTCGACGAATGGGGCAAGGCCGCGATCGTGCGGATCTTTCGCGAAAAAGTACGGGATAAGTGGATGGAGGAGGGGAAATGATCTTTCTACTAGAAGTTATACGTGATCCCGAACCGGAAAAAGAACGGTAGTTCCACCGAATCTTCCGGGAGCAGCACATTGTAGAGAAAGATGATCTCGTACCCCCAAATGCTGTAGCCGCTATTGTAGCCGGCGCCGACGTAGAAATTGTCGCGCGTCTCCTGGAAGGTAACCACCTCCCCGTTCTCCACGTACATCAATCCGTTGAGAAAGCCCGGGAATTTGGCGTTCTCGAACTCGTATTCGACATGAGCGAAGATCGAGGGGAAGACCTTATAACGCGTAAACATGCCTACGGAATAGGAGGTCGGGCTGGTCTTGTAAATTCGCCCGTCGGTGCCGTAACCCTTGTAGAAATTCACATCGAAGGCCACGCGGGGACCGACCGACCATTCTTCCGTGATCTTATACCCCACCATGGGCGCCAGCCCGAAGCTGAACAGGTTGGTGCTGCCGTTGCCGGAAAAGCCCAGGTTGAAGTTGCCTCCATACCAAAGGTTGTCGGAGAACTTCCCCGAATCGTCGAAGTACTGGTCGACCTTGGAGGACGATTTTTTCTTCTTGGATTGTGCGTGCAGGTCGGTGCTAAATCCGGCCAGGAATAGGGTCGACAAGAGGAGTAGCAGGCTTGTTTTCTTCATGATTCGCAGTCATTCGGATGTAAACGAAATGGGTGATTGTAAAAGTTGTACAAATATAGACGTAATTCCGGTTCCTAAAGTTTAAGAAGACGTTAAGGAGACCCCCTCTCGTTAGGTTTGCCGAGAAGAGTTCGCTCGATTCCCGGGGAGGATGTCACGAAATTTGCAGTTTTTTTACCATTAAACGGATGATTTGATCAAATAATTTGGTTTTATCATGTCACAGATTGTCCTGAAAAAAAGTGTCCAAAAAAAATAATTTCTGGGAATTGTTATTATTTATTTTCTATATTTGTCCCAACGCTCAAAAAGAGCAAATCTTTTATACCTGCATTACCCACTTTCCCATCTACCGATTCACCTAGTTTAAAAGCTAGTTATCTTACCAATCGACGTTGCCAGTTCTGGCAATGATTTTCCAATTTTTCCCCGTTTGGGGTGTATTCTGTTTTCTCCACACTACTGATTCACTATTCCACACTACTGACTCACTATTTCCCGTTGTAGCGGTTTCCGTTGCATCGCAGGCGTTCTGCGTCTGCAAGCGATATTTTTCGGTTTTCCGGCAGTGCTTGTGCCACCGGGATGCCCGTGGATTCTTTATGCTCCGAAAATAGATAACGGGATTTATTTGGTTTCTTATTTCATTTGGCTCGGGTCCTGTAAAAAGGGCAGTAACGAGAGTGGAAGACCTATGCCTTGAAATTAGAAATAAAAGCCAGATCAGAATAGAAAAGACCTGTAATACATACATAGAACGCTCCCAACAGGGCCGATCCAACAACAAATACCCAAACCGAAAAAGAGACGATTGGTAAGAACAATCGATGCAGGTCAGGTGCAGTCCGGGGGGACTGCACCTTTTTCCTTTCTCACTTCCCAAGACCGCACCGAAGATGATTGCAATCAAATGGCTGATAGTCAATTGGTTGTCAAAATATACGAATCTTTACCATTAACACGCAGCAGTTCATCAACCAAAATTACGATCTCATGAAAAACGCTTTACATTCCTTGCATTCTCCTTGTCTGCAACGGAAGGAGCTTTATCCGAAAAACTCCTGTGAAACAGACACAAACACGACACTACAGACCAGGAAGCAAAACCGGACAAACATGTCCCGTTTTGCTTCTTTGCGTACATCCAACATCATTTTGAAGCTGGCTGTGCTACTGGCCGGCCTGGGATTGGGAACTGCCGCTACTGCCCAGTTGCCGGGTGATTTGCCCTGGTCGGGCTCTTCCTGCGGCGGGCAGCAGGTCATCGTGCAGAACGGCATCGGCGCCCTCACTTGCGGGGTCACTACCGGGGTACCGGCGGCCGACCGCTACACCTTCGCCATGTTTAACCTCGACGCAGTGATCCCCGGCTCCGGGCGGGTCAACCAGACCGCCCAGGCGGAGGTGTATCACCACTCCTCCTGGCATATCGACCAGATCGGCAATGTCTATGGGGTGGCCTTCAACACCAACGACGGCAGCGTTTACCTGACCACCTCCTCCAACTACGGGGCGGGCTTCTTCGGGCAAACGGCCGTGCTGCGCTACGGATCCATTGCCGGCGGTACCAGCGACGGCAACAACGACAGTGGAGCCGCCGGAGCGGTGTACCGCATCGATCCGGTCACCGGGCAGGCTACCGTATTCGCTAACCTGCCACAGCAGTCCTTCACCTTTACTCACCAGGACTGTGAAGTTTCCAGCGAAACCAAGACCCGCACCAACTCGGGGGTCGGCCTCGGCAATATCGCCTACGATCCCGATCACGACCAGTTCTTCGTGTCGAACATCGAAGATGGCCGGATCTATCGCCTCGATGCCAGCGGCAATATCCTGGATTCCTACGATCCCTTTGCCATCGATAATGGCGCAGCCGGTGTGCCCAATACGGCCGCCGGCCTGGAAGAACTCGTGGCCGGCCTGGCCGTCGAGCCCGGCGGCGGCCGCCTGTTCTTCGGCGGTGTGGATGCTACCACGGGTTCCAACAGTGCCGGCGCTGGATCCCCCGGCATCTATTCGGTAAACCTGACCCCTGGCGGCGGTTTCTCCGGAAGCGTGAGCAACCTCAATATGCCGGTCGGCGCCACCTGGGACAACTACGTGGGAGCCGATGTGCTGCATACCACGATTCCCACCGGCTCGGGCTTTACTTATGCTGACGGCGATATCGTATATGTCATCTCCGACCTGGCCTTCAACGCCGACGCCGACCTGATCGTCGGTATCCGGGTCAGCTGTAACACGCGCTGGTTTACCTCCTATAACCACTGGGGGGAAACGGATATCGTTACCAAGAATATCGGCACGGGGCTGTATAACAACTCCATCACCGAGCTCGACGTTTCCGTGACCGGACTAGCCGGCCCGGACGATAGCTATGGCGGGGTGGCCACCTACGTCGATGGTAGCGGCAACGACATCATCGCCACCAGCTCTGCCGACATTCTTGCAGAACCGGGCCCGCACGGCATCGCCGTCTTCGACGATCCGCCCAACGCGGGATCGATTTCGCCTCTGGCAGCCATTTCCTACGGTACCGTCGATAGCGGCGACCCCAAAGGGGTCGGCGGGGAGATCGAGATCTGGACCACCTGCGCCACGCAGCCGTGCTTCCTGATGCCGACCATCAATACGACCTGTAACAATCAGGGCACGACCGATCCTTCCGACGATACCTATACTTATACGATCAGCATTCAGAGCGAACCGACCTCCGGTACCGCCTATACCATCTCCGGCGACGACGCTCAGGCCGCGCTGGCCTACGATGTGGTGCATGGCCCCTTCGGTCCCTTCCTGATCACCGGCGGCGATCTGTCGCTGACCATCATCGACGACGATAACCCCATCTGCAATGTGATGGAAACGGTGACTGCCCCGATGGAATGCTCCGATTGTACCCTCAGCGGTCCGACCATCCTGACCACCTGCGACAATCAGGGTACCTCGGATCCGAACGACGATACCTTTACCTTTACGATCTCCGTCAGTGAAACTGGCGGCGACGGGCTAAGCTATGCCATCAGCGGGGATTTCAGCCAAAGCGGTCTGTCCTACGGCGTGACGGAGGGCCCCTTCGGCCCCTTCCCCATCACGGGCGGCAACCTCACCATCACCATTACCGACGAGGGCGACGGCGCTTGCCAACTGGTTAACCAGACGGTGACGGCGCCGGCCGCCTGCTCGCCTCTGTGCAACCTCACCGCCTTCTTTTCTACCACCTGCGATAACCAGGGTACGACTGACCCAAGCGACGATACCTATATGTACACGATCCTGGTGCCGTTCACGCCGGCAAGTGGACCCACCTATACGGTCGGCGGCGACGATAGTCAGATCAAAATCGACTATGGGGTGATCAACGGCCCCTATGGCCCCTTCCTGATCACCGACGGCGATCTGTCGCTGACGATCACCGACGATCTCGACGGTACCTGCAACTCCATGGAAACGGTCACGGCCCCCATGGAATGCTCCGTTTGTACGCTGGCCGGGCCGATGATCGTGGCGACCTGCGACGATCAAGGTACCTCCGATCCTTCCGACGACACCTTTACCTTTACTATTGAAATGAATGAAACGGGAGGAGACGGCGTGAGCTACGCCCTGAGCGGCGACGTCACGCAAGGTGGTTTGTTGTATGGCGCCACGGAAGGCCCCTTCGGCCCTTTCCCGATTACCGGCGGCGATCTGACCATCACGATCACCGACGAGGGCGATGGCGCCTGCCAATTGTTGAATGAAACGGTTTCAGCCCCGGCTACCTGCTCGCCGGCCTGCAACCTGTCGCCCACCATCGTGGCGACCTGCGATAATCAAGGAACAACCAATCCCAACGACGATACTTATACTTACACAATTATCGTGCCAAGTGAGCCGGCCAGCGGACCGGCCTACTCTATCAGCGGCGACGATGCGCAAGCCAATTTGGCCTATGACGTGGTGCACGGTCCCTTCGGTCCGTTCCTGAT
The DNA here is from genome assembly GCA_020436865.1 of Saprospiraceae bacterium. Lineage (GTDB taxonomy): Bacteria > Bacteroidota > Bacteroidia > Chitinophagales > Saprospiraceae > JAGQXA01. The sequence goes on from JAGQXA010000945.1 coordinate 11,946, forward strand.
CACCGGCGGCGACCTGTCGATCACGATCACCGACGACACCGACGGCACCTGTGATCTGAACACCTCCGTCAACGCCCCGCTGGAATGCTCGAACTGTATCCTCGACGGGCCTATCGTGGTCACCGATTGTAACCACAATAATACCTCGGATCCGTCTGACGATACGTTCACGTTCACCATCGTAATGAACGAAACGGGCGGCGATGGCGTGAGCTACGCACTCACCGGCGACGTAACCCAGTCAGGCCTGCTCTATGGTGCGGAATACGGCCCCTATGGCCCCTTCCTGATCACCGACGGCGATCTGACCATCACGATCACCGACGAGGGCGATGGCGCTTGCCAATTGGTCGACCAAACGATCACCGCTCCGGCCGCCTGCTCGCCTCCCTGCGATCTGGTGCCGGTCATCCTGACATCCTGCAACAACCAGGGTACCTCCAATCCGGCCGACGATACCTATTCGTTTACGATCTTCCTGCCGGTAGGATCGGGCTCCGTCACGAGCAATGGCTTCAACATCAGTGGAGCTGAAACGCAGAACGCTCTGGCCTATGGCGTGACCCATGGCCCATTCGGCAATTTCCTGATCACAGGCGGCGACGTGTCGATCACCCTCACCGATGTCGACGACCCGACCTGCTCGGTCATGAAAATGATCACGGCCCCGGCAGACTGTTCGGTGCCCTGTAGCCTGAACCCCATGATCATGGCGATCTGCGACGATAACGGCACCCTGGATCCCAACGACGATACCTATACTTATACCATTACCGTACTGAGCGGCATGAGCACCGGTACCAGCTATTCGATCACGGGCGACGATGCGCAAAGCAACCTGCCCTATGACGTGACGAACGGCCCCTTCGGTCCCTTCCCGATCAATGGCGGCGATATCGATATTACGATCACCGACGACGACGATCCGTTCTGCAATACGGCTGAAACGGTGACCGCCCCGGGCGCATGCTCTCCGCTGCCGGCCTCGATCGGCAATTACGTCTGGGAAGACGTCAACGCCAACGGTATCCAAGACGACGGCCCGACCGGCATCGGTGGGGTAAAAGTAACCCTGACGGGTACCGACCAATACGGTAACCCGGTCATGGATATGCAGTTCACAGCGCCCGACGGCTCGTACCTGTTCGATAACCTCATCCCGGGCGACTACAAACTGACCTTCGAAACGCCTGCCGGCTATACCACCACCGACGTGAACCAGGGCGGCAACGACGCCGCCGACTCCGACGCCAACCCGGCGATGGGCGGTATGACGGTCGTGGAAACGCTGACTTCAGGCGAAAACAATACGGACTACGACGCGGGCTACTACCTGCCCGCCGAACTGGGCAACTACACCTGGATCGACGACGACGTCGACGGCCAGCAAGATGGCGGCGAACAACCGCTGGGCGGCGTGACGGTCGTACTGAGCGGGACCACCGGTTCCGGCGAACCGGTCAACCAAACGGCCATCACCGACGCCAACGGCCTGTATCTGTTCGACAATCTACAACCGGGTACCTACAAAGTGACCTTCCAGTCGCCTGTAGGGATCTACAACTCCACCCAGGTCGATCAGGGCCCCGACGCGAGCGACTCGGACGCCGACCCGGCCATGGGCGGCATGACGGGCAACTACACCCTGGAATCGGGCGATAGCGACCTGACGGTCGACGCCGGCTACTACGCCGACGCTTCCATCGGCAACTTCGTGTGGGAAGACCTCGACGGCGACGGCATCCAGGACCCGGGCGAACCGGGCCTCCAGGGGGTAGAAGTAACCCTGACGGGCACCGACAACTTCGGCAATCCAGTGAGCCAAACAAAGTTTACCGATATCGACGGCTCCTATATTTTCGATGAACTGGTGCCGGGCGACTATAAACTGACCTTCGGCGCTTATGGCGGATTTACCCTTACGGTAAATGGCCAGGGCCCCGACGCCAGTGACAGCAATGCCGATCCGTCGATGGGCGGCATGACGGTGGTGGAAACGCTCACTTCGGGCGAGAACAACACCGACTACGACGCAGGCTACTACCAGCCGGCCGAACTGGGCAACTACACCTGGATCGACGCGAACG
>JAGQXA010000946.1 GCA_020436865.1 Saprospiraceae bacterium
CCGGCGCCGGTTCGATCGTTCGGAAGGGATCGGGCGTCTGCGGAGCGACCAGCGGCCTGTTCCAGATCCCGTCGGAGAGTTCCGACAAGATCTCTTCAAGACTGCCCGCCTTCGGAATGCCCGGCAAACCGGCCAGCTGACCGAAGGGTGAATCGTACTGCCGGACGGCCCGGAGGGGTAGGGGCAGAGGCGAGCGGCTACCGGGGCTGGCCCCCATAGGGTCGTTGAACTTCAAGGGGTTGTTGTAGGCAAAGACGTATTGGTTGAGCGACAGCGGATCGGCCGCAAAACCGGCGAAGGGATCTCGCGTCAGGAAGCGCCCGGTTGTGGGTTCGTAAAAGCGATTGCGGAAGTAGTATAGTCCTGTCAGTTCGTCGTACTCGCGGCTATTGAACAGGAGGTGGTTAGGCACGTTCTGATCTTGCCCGATCACCGTACCGAAGGAAGCATATTCGTAGACGTTCACCAGATTGGCGGCCGTATCGCTGATGCCGAGCACATTTCCGTTCGGATCGCGATGCACCACGTAGTAGGTCGAGTCGCGGTGGATCAGATAGACCTCGTCGGGCTCGAGCCCGGTGGTGTAGCGCGAGTCGACCTTCCCCTTTTCGTCGAACTCGCAGAGCAGATTGCCCCGGTCGTAGAGAAAGAAAGTGGTATCGCCGGCAGATTGGCTGGAGATGCGCAACCCGAAAGGGTCGTAGCGGAAGCTCCTCCGACTCCCGTCGGGCAGCACCACTTCCTGCAGGCGGTTGAGGTCGTCGTAGCGGTAAAAGGTCGAATCGCCCTCCAGGGCCCGCACTTGCAGATTTCCGTTGGCATCGTAGTGAAAGTAAGCGGAATCGTGCCGGATCAGCCGGTTGGTCTTGTCGTAGGAATAGTACGACACCTCCTTGTCGAGCTGCCGCGTCAGGCGGTTGCCGACGGAGTCGTAGGTAAACTGTTCGATGACGCCCCCTTCATATCCCGAGAGGATGAGGTTATCGTCGCGGTCGTAAAGGAAGGTGTTGATGATCTCCAGATCTCGCGTGATCGCCAGTTTGTTGCCCATCTGATCGTAGGAGTAGTCGTAGCTGGCGAACACGCTTTCGGTCGATTTCCAGATGGTCATGTTGCGCATCAATCCGCTCGGGAAGTATGTATAGGTCACAAAAGAACCGTTCGGATAGGTTTGCCTGGCGAGGCGGCCGTCGGGAAAATAGGAGAAGGTCAGTTCCAGTTCTTCCGGACTGGTGATCGCCGTCAGTTGGCCGGCCGCATCGTACCGGTAGCGGGTCGTACCCGCCTCGTCGCAGCGCTTGGCGAGGCGGCCGTTCTCGTCGTATTCGTATTCGAGCTGTCGCTGCCAGTCGACCCATTCCTTGACGAGCATTCGCCCGTGGGCATCGTACTGATACCGGTAGCGGAGATTATCGTTGCCGGCCGAGGCGAGCCGGCCCTGGCGGTTGTATTCAAACTGGTCGGTGGCGCCGGCAAGCGATTGCGACGATAGTTGTCCGCCGGGGCCGTAGGCAAAGTGGATGGAATCGGCGCTTGCATTTTCGAGCAGCACCAGATTGCCGGCCCGGTCGTACTCGAACCGGCGGCGGTTGCCGAAGGGGTCGACCTCCTCGGCGAGTTCCCCCCGATCGTTGTAGAGCAGGGTGTTGTGGTTGCCGTTGGCGTCCATGTAGCCCGTCAGGTGTCCGGCTGCGTCGTAGTAGTAGCGGGTAGGGTATCCCATCGGGCTGATCACCCGGATCAGGCGGTACAGGTCGTCGTAGTCGTAGCGCGTGCGGCTGCCGTTGGCGTTGGTAGCGGAGGTCAGGTTCCCTTCGGCATCGTAGGTATAGGTGGTGACGATCTTAGGGGGCAACAGCACCTGACGCAGGCGGCTGCCCTGATCGTAGAAGAAGCGCGACTCCTGCTCTTTCGGGTCCACCAGGCTGATGAGGTTGCCGGTGCGGTCGTAGCCCAGCCGGTAGGCGTGCCCGAGCGGATCGGTGAATTGCCGCAGGCGCTGTAGCGGATCATAGGCGTACCTCCAGGTGTGTCCGGCCGCATCGGTCCGGCTCAGGAGGTTGTCGAGGGGGTCGTAGTGGAAATTGTGGACGCCCGAGGCCGGATCGGCGATCGAAACGAGTCGTCCGAGGCGATCGTACTGGAAGCAGTATTGCTCCCCGAGGCTGTTGATCAGTTCGACCAGTTGGCCGTGGTGGTCGTAGCGGAATTCGAGGCGTCCGTTCTGCGGATCGATCAGGGCGGCCAACTCGCCGTTCGGCAGGTATTCCAGTTCGTAGCGTTGGTCGCGGGCGTCGGAATAGGAGCGCAGATTGCCGGCCAGGTCGTAGGTGAACGATTCGCGCCGGCCCCGCTTGCTCCGTTCGATGAGATTTCCTTCGCCGTCGTATTGGAAGGTCGCTACTAACTCGCCGTCGTGCCGGATCGTGTCGACCCAGCCTTGCCGGTTGTACGAATATCGGGTTGCCTTTTCCATCCGGTCGACCCAGGTCGTCAGCCGGCCTTTGCGATCGTAGCGGAAGGAGTCGACCTGCCCGTTTCGGTTGGTGACCGAACTCA
>JAGQXA010000222.1 GCA_020436865.1 Saprospiraceae bacterium
AAATTCGAACCCGACGAACTGGCGGCCGCCCTGCAGACCCTGCGCGAGCGATACCAGGATGCATCCTATGCCATCGAGATCGTAGAGATCGCCAAAGGCTACCAGTTCATGACGAAAGGCGCCTTCCACCATACGGTAGCGACCTACCTGAAACAAACCACCCGCAAACGCCTTTCACAAGCCGCCCTCGAAACGCTGTCCATCGTCGCCTATAAGCAACCCGTGAGTAAGTCTGACCTCGAACGCATCCGTGGCGTCAGTTGCGACTACTCCCTCCAGAAACTATTGGAAAAAGAACTTGTTACCATAGTAGGCCGCAGCGACGGTCCGGGGCGTCCCTTGCTCTACGCGACCAGCGAGAAGTTTATGGACTACTTCGGACTCAAATCGATGAAGGACCTGCCGCAGCCGAAGGACTTCAAATTGCCCGACAGCGAGATCGGCGAGCAGGCGCCCATCGAAGAAGATGCTGCGGAAGAGGAATAACTTTCGCTTGAGCATAACCCATCCGATCATGGAGGATAAACCACTTGTCAATCGCGTGGCCAATAGCGGCCTCGTAACCCTTAACCTGGAAGAGTTCTTTCCCCGGGAAGAACTGGCCCTGTTCGACCTCAAGGATCATCTGTTCCAGGGCCTGATCTTGCGGGAAAAGGAATTCCGCGAGACTGTCAAGGGGCACGACTGGTCGCAGTATCAGGGCAAAAACCTCGCGATCTATTGTTCGACCGACGCCATCATTCCCGTTTGGGCCTATATGCTGGTGGCCGCCTCGGCCCGTCCCTTTGCGGTGCGGATCTTCCAGGGTACCCCCGACGAATTCTACAAGGTGGCCTTCCAGGAAGCCCTGGCCGGCTTCGACGGTTCGGCCTACGAGCAGCAACGCATCGTGATCAAGGGCTGCAGTAACAAACCGGTGCCCCCCTCCGCTTATGTCGAACTGACCACTCGCCTGCAACCCTACGCCCAGAGCATCATGTACGGCGAACCCTGCTCGACGGTGCCGATCTTCAAGCGCCCCCGCGTCATCGAACGCCCCCCGGAATAAGATCCCAAATCCCAAATCTCATATCCCAAATCCCAAATCCCATATCCCAAAATCCCCCGATCATGAGATCAGGCGCTCTACTTTGGTTCTCCGGCTGCGTAGCCCTCTTGTTGGCCGCCGCACTGTTCACTTCCTCCTCCGACCGGCAGGGGGCGTCGCTGAGCGTCGCCACGGGCGCTACCGACGGCTTGCCTCAGCAGATCCACTCCGTCGAACTGGGTAAACATTACTCGTTTGCGGGCGAAGAGCTCCCGATGAAAAACTTCGACGTGCGCGAACGCCTCGATCGCGAATTTCTCGTCAACTCCTACTACCATTCCAATACGCTGCTCAGCATCAAGATGGCCTACCGCCACTTTCCGGCCATCGAAAAGATCCTGGCAGAAGAGGGCTTGCCCGACGATCTGAAGTACCTGGCTGTGGCCGAAAGTTCATTGCTCAATGCCGGCTCGCATGCCGGGGCGGAGGGCGTTTGGCAGTTCC
>JAGQXA010000223.1 GCA_020436865.1 Saprospiraceae bacterium
ACAAAGGAGAACGGATCCTGGCCGCCGGTGAAATCCGACAACACGATCTCGTCGGCGCGCGACCCGAACACGATCGAGTTGCGAAAATTGGCGTGCAAGCGGTAAATGTCGAACTCCTCGCAAAGCAGGTCGTAGCAGATGCCGTTACTCAGGCTCAAGGCCGGCGCATCGACGCCGTAGCTGGCCAGCGTGCAGTAACTAAAGTCGTAATCGCCCCCGAAACCGAGCTGTACGCTGCGGTCGCCGTTGTTGTAGAACAGGCAGTTGACAGCCTCGATCTCACCGTGGCGCCCGATCAGACCCGGTCCGTCGGTATTGTAGATCTGCCCGTGCCGCATGGTCAGCTGCGCCGCCGAATCGACCAACACGCCAATGAGCGAATTCTTGATCGTCACGTGCTCGAACACATTATCCTTCCCGGCCAGCCGGATGCCGACCCACTGGCCCGAAGTTTCCTGGAAGCCTTCCTCCAACCGGTCGCCCTGGATGATTACGGGTTCCTCCAACGTGCCCAGCGCATTCAACCGGCCCTTTGGGAATACGTTGATCAGCCCGTCGTTGTAGACGATCAGCTCTTCGTTCTCGTCGTAGGCGCGGGCGATGCCGCCATGCACGTAGACTCGGGCGCCGGGCGGCAGGTTGAGCGTGCAACTGTCGATCACCAGGATGCCATAGATGACATAGGGCTTCGGATCGTCCCAGGTCACTTCGGCGAAATCGCAACTGAGCAGCGCCACGCCGCCTTTGTTGAAGCGGCTGGGGATGTAATTGGCGTTCTGGCCCCAGGCCTCGAGCACGACGCGCTGGGTATTGCCGTTGGTCTCGAAAAGGATCTCGTCGTTGATGATGAACGGACTGGCAGATAGCGGTTGGTCGGGATCGATGGTCACTTCTCCGAAGAGGTAGATGCTGTCTTCCGCCGCGATCTTTACATCGGTGATCTCGTTGCCCGGAACGCCGTCGACATTCAGCCGGAACTTGGAACTCGTACCCTCCGGGATGTAGATCCGCGAGATGAGAACCGGTTCTTTATAGGGGTTGTACACCTTCAGGATACGCGTTGCCGAGCCCAACTGAGTGAACACGGTGTCGAAACGCAAGGTATCTGTCGAAAACTCCAACATGGCCTCTTGCCCCTCGTAATACGAATCGTCGATCTTCCGGCAGCCGTTCAACAACAACCAGCTGCCTAGCAGCCCGACAACCAGATATGAAAATATCTTCTTCATGTCCTTGAAATTATGCCCAGACCGGCCCGAGCGGCCTGGCCTGGGCAAAAATAGGTTTTTTCTCGATCTCCGGTTCCGCAAAGCGCCGGTCGGCCGGTTCATGCGATCGTTTTTGGCGATTTTTCGCCGCTGGCAACCGCTTCGCCCCGGCGGCGACGGCAAGTATTCCGGAGGAGGCATTTTTGTAGGCAGGAAGTCCCTTTCCTGACAGTGCAAATGCCGCATTTTAGCCTACCTTTGCGGCCTAAGCCAATGCACATGTCTGCGATCATCGACGTCATCATTCCCGCCTACAACGAGGAAGATTCTATCGGAAAGGTTCTGCAGGACCTCCCGACAGAGCTGGTACGGGAGGTGGTCGTGTGCAACAACGCCAGCACCGACCGAACGGGTGCAGTGGCCCGCTCGCAGGGCGCCACCGTGGTCGAACAACCGCGGAAGGGCTACGGCAGCGCCTGCCTGAAAGGCATGGAGTACCTGGCGCAGAAGCCCCCGGCCGAGCGCCCTCAGATCGTCGTTTTTCTCGACGGCGACTATTCCGATCATCCCGACGAACTGGCGCAGGTCGTCGCCCCCATTCTTCAGGGAGATTACGACCTGGTCATCGGCTCGCGCGCGCTCGGCAATATGGAGCGGGGCGCCATGCAACCGCAGCAGATCTTTGGCAACTGGCTGGCCACCAATTTGATCCGGCTCCTTTACAACTACCATTTCACCGACCTCGGACCATTTCGGGCCATTCGCTACGATCGCCTGGTAGAGATGG
>JAGQXA010000947.1 GCA_020436865.1 Saprospiraceae bacterium
GGATCACATTCTCGTAAGCCGGATCCTCCTGATGGCGGTGCTGCAGCCAGTCGGATGCGTTCAGGTGCATTTCGACATTGCCGACCCAGAGGGTGTCGTCGATCCGCACCCGGGCATGCAGAAAATCCGGTCCGGCATGGTGATTCCATTGGCCGGAATCGATCAATTGTACCGGCAAGCCTTCGGTGGTGCGCAATTCTTTCTGATCGAACCGCTTGGTATGCCACAGAAAATGGAGAAAGGCTTCCGGGATAACGCTGGATAGTTGATTCATGACGCAAAGATTGATCCAGGAACCCTGCAGGAGGGGCGCCCCGGAAATACGAGATCAATGAATGTGTCAGTGGAATCGGCCGATACCGGCGAAGGTGGGGTGCGCAAGATTTCGTGCGCGTGTTGTTACAATGTTACGAAATTCCTCCGGACCTTCCTACCAAAGGGGCCTTTTTTTCGGAAAAAAAGCTGCCGGCAGAAAGTACAGATAGTAGCCGCACAGCCCGAGATCAAGTAGGGGGAAGAAGAAGCGAAGATCGGCTACTGCAAGCCTACGGGTGAGCGGGAAGGCGAGTCCGGTCAATAGGCCCCAACGCAGGAGAAGGAGGCTACACGCGGCGCCGGGGTGAATGCCTGCCAACAGGCAAAAGGCGGCCAGGCCGTAGTGTAGCATCTGGCTTCCGGCCAGCATGGAGAGGGCCAGCTGGTGTACAAAACGATAGCGTACGGCCGTACTGAGATGGCGTCTTTTTTGGCGGACGTAGTCGCGGCAGGTCGTTTTCGGCTCTGACCAGGTGAAGGCTTCCGGCTGCAGGCAGATGCGGGTGTTGGAGCCGGTGGCGACGGCGTTGACAAACAGATCGTCGTCGCCCGAAGCGAGTTCGGTATGACCGGCGAAACCTCCGGTTTGCCGGAAGAGCGAGCGGTCGTAGAGTAGATTGCGGCCCACTCCCATGTACGGCAGGCCGGCGAGTGCGAAGGCAAAGTACTGCAGGGCGGTATAGGCTGCCTCGAAGCGCACAAAGGCGTTGAGCAGCCCGGGGCGTTTTTCGTACGGACCGTAGCCTAACACGAGCTGTGTTCGCTGGCCGGCCTTGGCCGCCATCCGTTGCAGCCAGAAGGGCGAGGCCGGCCGGCAGTCGGCATCGGTCAGCAGGAGTAGGTCGTGCCGCGCAGCGGCGATGCCTTGGGTCAGCGCTTCCTTTTTGCCGGCAGTCGCTTCGGTTTTCGCTTGCAGTATGCGCAGTTGAGGGTATTCGCCGGCCAGTCCGGCCAGTACGGCGGCCGTATCGTCGGTCGAGTGGTGATCGACCACCAGTACCTCGAAATCCGAATATTGTTGGCGGAGTATCGCGGGTAGGCGCTCGCGCAATCTGGGGGCTTCGTTGCGGGCACAGATGATCACGGAAACGGGGCGGGGCGGGGCGTCCTCCCGGGCTCGCTCCTTTCGGCACAGTAGCCAGGCGGCCACCAGCCACCATCCGATCTGCACCGCTGTCGCCGACAATAAGATCGTGAACACCAATTGACTCATGGCGATAAAGGTAGCGAACCGCATCAAAATTCTTCGCCATTGCGTAATTTGGGGCAAACTCAAACCAGGTTATGATCGCCACTCTCCGCTTCCGTGACCGTGCCTATCGCGCCGACCTCGACCGGCCTATCGATCTCTCGCTTCCGCTGCATTCGGGCGTCGATACGGTAAACTGTTTCTACGCGCCCTACTTCGAAGCCAGTCCGGTGGTCATGGGCGACTTCATCGGCAGCACGGCCCAGGGCGGCCCTGTCAATTTTCTGAATGTACGGCTCAATCCGCACGGCAACGGAACGCATACCGAATGCGTAGGACATATTTCCGTCGAGCCGTTCACCATCCATGAATGTCTGCAGCGTTTCCACTTTCCGGCCTGGCTGACGAGTCTCTATCCACAGCGACTCGAAAATGGCGATCGCGTGTTGTTGCCCGATTCCTTTGCTGAAGCGCTGGCCGGCGCCACCCCCTGTCCGGCGCTGGTCGTCCGCACCCTGCCCAACGACCCCGGCAAACGGCAGCGGCACTATTCCGGCACCAATCCACCCTACCTGCATCCGGAGGCTATCGATTTTCTGGTGGAATGGGGAGTCATACATCTGCTGATCGAC
>JAGQXA010000224.1 GCA_020436865.1 Saprospiraceae bacterium
CGATACCCCTTTCGGCCAACTCATAGGCCAGGTGGCGGGTAAGGGCATTTAGCAGGGTCTTCGAAGCGCAGTAAGCCGGCGACCAGCCTCCGACCGGGTCGGACATCGATCCGCCTCCGCTGGAAATATTGATGATCCGCGCTGGCGAGTTCAGGTACGGCAAAAAGGCCTTGACCACCCGCAGCGGTCCGTGGCAGTTGGTGTCTACGGTTTCGAGGTACACTTCTTCGTCGGCTTGCAGAATGCGGCGATCGTCCTTGCGCAAAATGGCGGCGTTGTTGATCAGCACATCGAGCCTTTGCCCGGAAGCGGCAAGGTTCTGCGCGGCCTCGGCAATGCTGCGCTCGTCCGAAACATCCATAAGCAACGCTCCGGCATCGGGGTTTTCCGGCAGGAGCTTTTGCAGAGCGTCGGTCAGACGCCCCTCGTCGCGGCCGGAGATCAGCACGCGAAACCCCTTGCGCCCCAGTTGCCGGGCCGTTTCAAAGCCGATCCCCTTGTTCGAACCGGTGATCAGGACGGTCTTTTTGTTCTCCATCATTGCTCGTTTATTTGCTCAAAGAACCAGCATCCAGCCTCACCCATTCCGCTGAATATGAAAATTAAACTCGGCCGTACCCAAAGCGCCCCACAAGCGCAACCAGATCGGCAGCAGCATCTCGGTACCGCGGGCCGTGCCGATATCGCCCAGATCGAGGATGTTGTGCGGCGCCCACCCGAAGGCGCGGAGCAACTTGCCGACTTCCGCCTTGGCCCCGGCGTCGTTCCCCGACACAAAGACCGTGTGGTCGCCTCGGACCAGGGAAGGATCGACCATGAGGCGGGCATTCATGGTGTTGAGCGTTTTGACGACCTTCAGTTCCGGGAAGGTCCTTTGGATCTGTTCGGCCAGCGAGTCGGTGTTCACCGGATCGAGGGTAGGCGGCATGCCCCGGGAGAAATCGAGCGGATTGGCGATGTCCACCAATACCTTGCCCCGCAGATTGGCCTCGCCGGCCATTTCGAGGGCGCTCATCGAGGCCATGCCGGAGGTGCAGTTGACGATCAGCGGATCGCCGTGGCCGGCGGCGGCGGCGAAGGTGTCGAGGACCAGGCTGGGCCGTTCGTCCAGCCAGGTCGCGAACGGCGGATTGCCGTAGCGGTCGGGTTCTTTTTGAGCGAGGGTCTTCCCGACATCGCGGGTACCGATAACGACTTCGTGCCCGAGTTCGGTCAATTTCACGGCAATTGCCCGGCCGACCATGCCGGTGCCTAATACGGCTACTTTCATCTTTTTCTTTTTCGAGAGGTTAGCAAACTTTCACTTGTCTAGTTGCTTCCAAAAGTATAGTTTTGTAGAGATACAAGCAAGTGCCGGTCAACTACTTCAGTCACTATCCCTTTTGACCGTTTTGCTGATCTTCAGCGTTTTAGCGCAAAAAATTTTTTATGAAAATCGACCGGCAGGAGTACAAATTCATCGTCGGCGGAGCGGAATTCCACTGCGCCCTCGACATCACGGCGGCCTTCATCGGCGGAAAATGGAAAACGGTCGTGCTGTGGTATCTGCGGAAAGAGAAAAAGCGATTCAGCGAGTTGAAGGAGCTCATTCCCGACATCACCGATAAGATGCTATCGCTGCAGCTGCGGGCCCTGGAAAAAGACGGCTTCGTCAAGCGGACCGTCTACCCCGAAGTGCCGCCCCGGGTGGAGTACGAGATGACGGCCGAAGGCCGCAGCCTGCTCCCCCTGCTGGAGGCCATGGCGGCATGGGGCAAAGCAAAGGCAGCCAAAGACGGGAAACTGGTCAAGGTTAAACCGCTGAAGCCTTGAAAACGGCTCTCGATCAATTGCGCGCCCTCATCGGGCAGATCCATCCGCTGCCGGAGGTAGACCGGGAAGCCCTGGCTTCGATCTGGAGTCCGTTCTCGGCCAAGCGGAAGGAAGTGCTCACCCTGGCCGGAGAGCGGGAGAAGTACCTCTACTTCGTGGCCGAAGGCGTACAGAGGGTCTATTACTTCGACGAGTTCGGGCGCGAGGCCACTATCGTCTTCACCTACGCCCCCTCGTTCGGCGGGGTGCTCGATTCCCTGCTGTTGCAGGAGCCCTCTCGCTATTACTTCGAGACCCTGACCCGCTCGGAATTTCTGCGCGCTTCAGCCTTGGAACTCCTGCAACTCATGAACGAACGACCGGCTGTCGAACGCATGGTCCGCCTCGGCCTGACCCGGACCTTTTCCGGAGTGGTCGAGCGGCTGGTCGAGTTGCAGTGCTATTCGTCGGAAGAGAAGTTCCGGTCTTTGCTCTCACGCAGTCCGCACATTCTGCAGCTGGTGCCGCACAAGTACCTGGCCAACTACCTGGGCATCGATCCGACCAACTTCAGCAAGTTCATCAACCAATTGAAGCTCTAAAAATCTTGGTATTTACCAAGGTTTCCGAAAGGCCGCCGGTCTACCTTTGCAGGGTCACCAAAAACAAGCACTCATGCAAACGATCCACCAGAACGAGCTGCTCGATCAACTAGAGGAGAAAGTCGACGCCCACCTGCGCACAGCCATCGGCCAACTTCAGAATCTTCCGCAGGCCATCCTTCTGAGGCCGGCCGGCGACGGCGGTTGGAGCATCGCTCAATGCCTCGAACACCTCAACACCTACGGCCGCTTCTACCTGCCGCAAATCGAACGGAAACTCGCCTCGGCCTCCCCGCCCCGCTCGGCCGTCTCTTTCCGGAGCAGCTGGCTCGGTAGCTACTTCACGCGGAGCATGGATCCCGCCACGAGCAGCCGGAAAATGAAAGCCTTCAAGGGTCATATCCCTGAAAGGGATCTGGACGCTCCGGCCGTCATCGCCGAATTCATCCAGCAACAGGAAACCTTGCTGAAGCTGATCCGAAAGGCGCGGCAGGTCGATCTGCGAGCCATTCGGATCCCCATCTCCCTGACCAGCCTGATCCGCCTGAAGCTGGGCGACGTGTTCCAGTTTCTGGTGGCCCACGACGAGCGTCACCTGCAACAGGCGAAGCGGAATCTGCCGCAGGAAGCACTCTCGAAAGTCTGACG
>JAGQXA010000948.1 GCA_020436865.1 Saprospiraceae bacterium
ACAGTTGGCAGATACAGTTGGCAGATACAGTTACCTGTCAACTGTACCTGCCAACTACCAACTGAAATCACTTATCCTGCTTGGCGAACACCTTCTTGAGCAGATCGGTAGTACGCGAGCTGATGTTGGTCCGGATATCGAGTTCTTTATTCTCGACCATATTAAACAAGCCGGCCAGAGCCTGTTTGGTCACATAATCGTCGAGATCGGGATCGGCCTTGTCGCCCAGAGGCAGTTTGTTGTAGGCGTTGACCGCGTCGGCCCAGATGTCGCGCGCATCGAACTTGTCGAGCGAATTGACGATCACCGGATTGAACTCCTGATAGAGCTGATCGAAGGTCGCCTTGTGCAGATAGGTGGTAGCGGCGTTCTTATCGCCCATCAGGATGTCCAATGCATCGGCAAAGGTCATTTTGGTGATGGCGTTCTTGAAGATCGGGGCCGCTTTCTTGGCGGCATCTTCGGCGCCGCGGTTGATCTTTTCCAGAACGATGTTTTCCAGGTTGGTAAAGCCCGGCACGTTCTGCAATTTGTCGGTCACCTTGCGGGCTTCCGGCGGCAGGAAGATCTTGTAGGGGCTCTTGAAGTAGCCGTCGGTTTGCGAGAGTTTCTGGGCGCCTTCGGTAATGCCGATCTCCAGGGCCTGCTTGAGCCCGGAAGAGATCTCGGCCGTGGTCAGTTCGCCGGAGCCCAGCACGGAGCCCATGGCTTGTTGAAGAGCGGCCGGATCACAGGCAGTCAGTTGGATCACCAGCGCGAGGAGGAACAATCGTTTGATCATATCGGGAATCGTTTTGATAGCTGAAAAGATACTCATACAAACGGGCCAGGGAGCGAATTAACTGTTAGCGAACTGTTATTTTTTGACCTTCAACCGGCGAAAAAATCAAGGCACTCCTTACAGAGGCATTTCCGGCCATATTGCTCTTTGAGCGATTCCAGGGCGGCTGTTTTCAGGTTGGCGCTCAGGCACCAGCAGGTCTTATCGCTGTAGCAAAGCATGGGTCGCCCGCAGCGGCCGCAGTTCTTCTTGAAATTGCCGTCGACCTCGATCATCGCCCAATCGACCCGGCCACCGAGCGGCGGGTTCTTTTTCCGCAGGCGGATCTTCAACTCCTGAATGTTGCCGAACTGGTGTTTGAGGTTCAGGGCGATGCGCTCGGCCACCGTTTCGATGAGTTTGGAATTCTTGCGCATGGTCGCTTCGCAAATGAGGTAGACGGTCTCGTAGTTAATGGCTTTGTTCAGATCGTCGGCCACGGCGGCCTGGTTGACCTCTGTAGTGAGGTAGACGTCGACGATGTAGTCCGTGCCGATGAGTTGCTCCTCTTTATAGAACCCATGGTAGGCGTAAAAGTGCATACCTTCGAGCGCGATGATAGCCATGTTCGTGCGTTTTTTTACGTAGGCCCGCGGCAAAATACGCCTTTTCGGGAGTTTGCCGCGAACCGCTTCGCCGGAATGTCATATTTCGACCGGCTGCCGGCGCAGATCATGGTAAGATTGAGCGATTATCGTTACTTTTGCAGCGATTACGATTCCCTAACCACGACAAAACTTAACGGTTCATGATCGACAAGAGCAGCAGCGTAGCCAAGGAGCGTTCCACCGCGCGGGAAGACCGCTTCCAGGGGCACGATTACTATAACCTCGACGAATTGCTGAGCGACGACCATCTGCTGGCCAGAGAGGCCGTACGGGCCTGGGTCAAGCAGGAGGTCAGCCCGATCATCGAAGAATATTCCGAACGGGCCGAATGCCCGACCCATCTGTTCAAGGGATTGGCCGAGATCGGCGCCTTCGGCCCGAGCCTGCCCGCAGAATACGGCGGCGGCGGCATGGACGAGATCGCTTACGGCATCATCATGCAGGAACTGGAACGCGGCGACTCGGGCATCCGCTCGATGGCCTCCGTGCAGGGCTCGCTGGTGATGTACCCGATCTACAAATTCGGCTCCGAAGAGCAGCGGCGCAAATACCTGCCCAAACTGGCGTCGGGCGAGTTCATCGGCTGCTTCGGCCTGACCGAACCCGACCACGGTTCGAACCCCGCCGGCATGGTGACCAACGTCAAGGACGATGGCGATGCCTATATCCTCAACGGGGCCAAAATGTGGATCACTAATTCGCCGGTGGCCGACCTGGCCGTGGTTTGGGCCAAGCGTGAAGACGGAAAAGTGATCGGCCTCATCGTCGAAAAGGACATGCCCGGCTATTCCGCCCCCACCATCCACGGCAAATGGTCGTTGCGGGCCTCGATCACCGGCGAGCTGGT
>JAGQXA010000225.1 GCA_020436865.1 Saprospiraceae bacterium
GAATCTTCATCCCGACGCGTGCGTTCCGCATTACCAGCCATACTACAAGTGAAACTGAATTTCGCGAAAGCGGCATAGAATTGCCAGTTCGTGGAAATGCCTACAGTACTGATCTGTCCTGGTTCACCCAAAACACCCATTAATATGAAACTCCAGAAGCCCCTCTGGCGAGGCACCTCTCTGCTGCTGTTCCTCGCCGCCTTACTCACCATCCTCAGCTGTGAATCCCTTTGCCCTTCGAAGGCGATCTTCTCCGGTTGGGTCGTGACCGATAGCGGCCAGCCCATTGCCGGGGCTCGCGTGAAGGTCAATCAACGGCAAGCCAAGGTCGAGAAAGACGGACATTTCCGGCTGGCAGTTCCGAAAGCGGAGACCTATCTGCTGGGGATCAGCCATGCCGACTATGCCGATCTCTTTCACACTTCCCGCACGCCGCTCAGCGATCAGACCTGGACGTTGGCGCGGGCGAAGGTGACCGAGGTGGATCCCACCAACCCGATCACCCTGGTCGACGACCGGCCGGAACTCGATCAAAAGCAGATGGAAGGAGCGGTGTTCACCCTTCCGGCCAACGCCCTGGTAGACGCGCAGGGAAACCCGCCGGCCGGCCTCGTGCGAGGCTCGATCGCTACGCTCGATCTGTCTAAGGGCGAAGGGCCCTCCGACTGGGGCGTTCGTGCGGACGACGGCACGGAAGGTTTCCTCGTGTCCTACGGCGCCGTCTTCCTCCAGTTTTCCGATCCGGGCGGCAACACCGTGTATCAACTGAAAAGCGGCGTCAGCGGACAGCTATCGCTGCCTGTTCTGCCGAGCATGCAGGCCCATGTCGGCGCCGCACCGCAACCGCCCTTCTGGTATTTCGACGAGAACGACGGATATTGGCACAAGGCCGGACAGGCCGCCTACGATCCGCTCGCTGGCGCCTATACCGGCAATGTCGACCACCTTTCGACGATCAATACCGACATTGCCAAGTTCGACAATGCGGCCTGCCTGGCCGTTACGCTCGACCCCTCGATCCCGGCAGGATATACCTTGCGCATCCGCTACCACTCCGGAGGCACTGCCTTTGGTCAGGTGCCGTCGTTTGTGATGAACGACCCCTTGAATGCGGCTTACCGCCTCCCGGCCAACACCAATGTGTTGTTGGAATTGCTGAATCCGGCCGCCGAGGTCTTGAGCAATCTGGTGGTGGAAGACCCTGCCGGGAATCCGCTGGTCAATACGGTGGTCAACACCGGCCCCGCTCTGGCCTCGGGCAGCTCGCTTTGGCCGCCCTCGCCTTATTCCACTTGCAAACCGATCACCCTGCGGCTGGGGTCGCCCGATGTCGAGATCCGCATCAATGAAACGACCGACGCGATCCTGCCTCGCGACAACCCGACCGACGACTATCTCACCTGGGCGCCCACTTATGCCCTGGCCCGCCTGTCGACCCCGATGGTATCCGACGTCGATGTCGTGCTGACCAACGATGCTCCGAACATCGGTGGAAACGTGCGCTTTGCCGCATTTGCCGACCCCTGGCCGGCAAATACCACCGCTACGGCAAGTACTCTTCTCCTGACCCTGCCGGCCGATGGATCCTGGGTGCCCTTCATCATCGCCGGCGAGTACGGAACCCCCAGCATCAACGACAAGGATGCGATCATCGAAGCGCACCAAACGAACGCGGCCGGACCGATCCTGGGAACCAAAGCCCTGATGGTGCGGGTCCGCAAGAACGCCAACACCTTGACCAATAGCGAACGCGACCGGTTTCTCTTCGCCTGGCAGAAGTTTCGCAAGAAGGTCGGCGGCCTCAATTATGTGGTGGTCCAGGAAATGCACCGGCTCGCTTCGACCGCCGGCGACGAAGCGCATATGCAACCGGCATTCCTGACGTGGCACCGGGCGTTCCTGCTGCTGGTGGAGCGGGAATTGCAGCAGATCGATCCGTCGGTTGCCCTGCATTACTGGGATTGGGACGCGGCGGCCCCCTACATCTTTACCGAAGACTTTATGGGAGCCCCGGGCGCCGGCGGGTTCGTGGCCGAACCCCAGTTCTCGCCGACCAATCCGCTGATCGGATGGGACACCGACCTGCCCTTCAGCGGAGGGGAATTGCGGCGCAATACCGACGATCACACGCTTGATCCGGGTTCAAATATGAAACCCCTGGACGACCCCGTCGATCCGTCGCTGATCGACTTCACGGATTACGGGCCCACCTCCAGCAGTGTTTTTGCCGTCAACTCGTTCAGCGACGACGTGGAGAAGAGTTCGCACAATCCCGGCCACGGCTGGCCCTGTGGCTCCGGTCACCTGTTTACGCCCAGCCGCTCGGCAGCCGACCCGCTGTTCTTTCTGCTCCATTCGCAGATCGACCGGGAGTGGGCCTACTGGCAAAATATGCACGATCGGCAGGGGGTAGCGGGCGGACTGAGCGTGACCTTCCCGGCTCCGCAGCATTACGACAACGACGGGGCTTGGAACTCACCGGGGAACACCCCCGACGCGGGATTTCGACAAAGAGGATCTTACCTGGAAGACGGGATCTGGCCGTGGGACGGCACCAGCGGGGGTACGCCGGGTACCGTCGAGGAGCGACCGATCAACCAGGCCACTGCCGCAGGCACGAATGTGCCCAACAGCATGCCGCTGATACCGGGCAGCGGTTTTCCGGCATCCCCTTCTCCTAACCATTGGCCGAAGATAGAAACGGTCCCGGAAAACCGGCACATGATCGATTATCTCGGAAGGTTCAGGCCGCAAGACGGCCTCGGATTCTGTTATCAAGATGTCCCTTATTAAAAAATTGAAGTCATGTCCTACCAATATATCTTTCGATGGAGCGTAGTTGTGCTGCCGCTGATGCTGGTCGGCACGGCCTGCGCCCAATCAAATTCAAACAATGTGGATTCCCTCAGAGAGGTCAAACGCATTGCCACCGAAACCTTCCTCGATTCCAGCATGCCGACGGCGCGGCGTCTGCGGGCAGCCGAAAATCTCGGTTATCCCGAAGATTCGACCTTCGTGGCGATGCTGCGCATCGGAACGGATAAGTCCGAGGATGACGCCATTCGTCTGGTGGCCTTGAAAAAACACCGCTACGATGAAGGCTACTTCAAGGCCGTGCTTGCGATCGTGGCCGACAAAACGGAAAGCGGGGCCCTGGTCTCCGGGCTCATCGACGATATCAGCCGGCGAACCACCTTCCGGCAACCGGCCGAAATGCGCCAGCAATTGCAGGAAGCCTTTCGCAGCGTACTCGACGA
>JAGQXA010000949.1 GCA_020436865.1 Saprospiraceae bacterium
AAGCTGTAATCCACCTCGGTCGGCGGCAGGCAGCGCGTATCGTCGCAGGTCATGAAGGTGAGGTAGCCGGTGATCGGCTTGCTGAGGTCGCTTACCTTGACCTTCTGCTTGAACGTGGCCTTTTTCTTATACTTGATCACGTTCATATCGAACAGCGGGTCGTAGCCTTCGTGCTTCTCGCCGCTTTCCTGGTTCTTGCCGACCAGCTCGAAATGATCGCCGGGATCGTATTCGAAGGAGGTGCGCACGGGCCCGTCGTCGTTTTCCAGATACTGCGAATACACCGCCCAGTGCGGATCGATCGTAGCTATGTAGATCAGTTCGAATTCGCCCTCCCCGGTCTGCTGATAATCGAATGACCATTTGACCGGATCGAGTATCTGGCTATGGGCGAGGACCAGGTTGATCCCCAGGAGTGCCAAGGTAAAGATGTATCTCATGAGATCGCGTTTTGATGCCTGCAAAATTAACACAAGCTTCTCACAAATTAATGGTGATCAGAGGTATTGGTCGGGTGAGCAACCCTGAAGAGGACGGTTGCCGATTATCAAAATTAACACCTCAACAAAAAATTGGTGGAATGGGCGACAGACAATAATAAAACTTTAACGCTCAGGAAGGAACTTCCTGCCCGACCGTCGCCAACAGCGATTCGAACAGCAGGCGGCCGTCGGTGTTGCCGAGTACGGCTTCCGAGGCCCGTTCCGGATGTGGCATCATGCCGAACACATTGCGCCCCTCGTTGCAAATGCCGGCGATGTTCAGGGAGGCGCCGTTCGGATTGGCTTCCGCACTGATCACGCCCTCGGCCGTACAGTACTGGAAGAGGATCTGTTCGTTGGCCTGCAGCTGTTGCAGGGTCCGTTCGTCGGCGTAGTAGCGCCCCTCGGCATGGGCGATCGGGATCTTCAAGGCCTGTTCGGGATCGAGCTTGGCCGTCAGGGCCGATTGGCGGGTGGCGGTGCGTAGGTAGACATTTTTGCAAATAAACTTCTGATTGTCATTGCGCAGCAAGGCGCCCGGCAACAAATGGGCCTCGCAAAGCACTTGAAAGCCGTTGCAGATCCCCCAAACGTAGCCGCCTGAACGGGCAAAATCGATCACCGCGTTCATGATGGGCGAAAAGCGGGCCAGGGCGCCCGAGCGGAGGTAGTCGCCGTAGGAAAAGCCCCCCGGCAAGACGATGCAATCGGAGGTGTCGAAGCCGGCGAGCTCCGTGTCCTTATGCCAGAGTTTGACCACTTCCTGCCCCATGACCGTGCCGAGCACGTGGATCATGTCATCGTCGCAATTGGACCCCGGGAAAACGACTACGCCAAATTTCATTGGATTGTGATTTGATCTGGGAAAGTGCAAAATTACCGATTTTCTGCGAGAAAATAACGGTCAGATCGCTCCAAGCACCCTGCCGGTCGATCACCACTGTACCCCGACCAGCCAGCGGCTGAAGTGCAGCGCCAGGATCAGCAATAGCAAGAGAAAATGGATCGATTCGGCCCAGCGGGTTTGCATGGTGGAGAAATTCAGCGCGAGGAACAGGCCCAGTGCCGGACAAAGAAAGAGGAGGTGCGTCAGGTCCACCTCTCGCTGGAGCAGGACGGACAGCCCGGCAAAGAGCATCATCCAATAGACGGTCCGGAGCTTCTTTTGTACCTCGATGTTCTTTTTCGACATGTACTGATTGCTGCTGAGCAGAGCGATCAATACGAGCAGACCGTAGGCCCCGAGCTTGATCCAGGCCTTTGTGTCGGGCCTCCCGATTTCCAGCCATCCGAATGGTAGTTCGAACTGATCGCGCAGAAAAACGTCCAGTTGACCGAACCAGAAGTAGGCCGTGACGGTAAGCAGGTACGGAACGGCGGCGCCGATCAGGATAGCCAGGTTTTCCCGAAGGTTGGCCGACCGGAGAATGGACAGGCAGATTATGGCCCAGCCCACAAAGGCGATCGTCGAAAAGTAGAACAGACTGGCCAGCCCGATGTAGATCCCGGTATTGAACAGCTCGCCGATGGCGTCAGACTTCTTGTAGGCGTTCATCATGTTGCCCATCGCCAGGATCAGAAAGAGGTTGGCCATCATCGCCGCATTCAGGGGGATGAAAACGGGCAGGGCAGCGGCAAAAATGCAGTAAAAGACGCCGGCATACAAGGTGATATCCTCCCGCAGCCGGTGCGTGATGCTCAGAAGGATCAATAAGATGGACTGGAAGAATACCAGCGCGATCGCCAGCGCTTTCGAAAGGGCCGGGTGGGAGGCGGACAGGCCGTCGAGCACCAGTTGACTCAACACCCCGTCGCCCGCCGGATGTAGGTTGAGCGGGGAAATGATCGACGCCAAATGGAAAGCCATCAGGTACGCCAGCAGCAAAACGCTGATCAGGAGTTGATTTGTTCGGAATAGTGTAAGCACGCGCGGTAGACGGATTTCCGAGGAATGCTTCAAAGATAATAATTCTGCCCGGCGGTGCAAGCAGGGCCGGAAGCAGAGGCATCTCGAAAAAAAATGCAAAAAAAAACCGTGGAATGTGTGGAATCTTTCGTGCGGCCTGCTCTTAGTATTGACTCGTTTGCCCCAAGAACGAAATACGACCCCGAAGAACCAATTTTGAAACACGCCTGCCGGCTCGAAAGCCGGCGAGCACGCCCAAAAGACCGAGGTGCGGATTCCAGAATTCGCGCCAAACTTTTTCGCTCTCTCTCTGAATTACAGCTGCCCGGCTCCTTCCTTTTTGGCCGGGCATTTTTTTTATCTCCCCCAGAGCTCTTCCAGAAATACGCACGTCTGCTCGACCAGTTCCCGGCTGGCCCGGGGTAGTTCCGTGCCCTCGAACGGATGCCGGCCGTTGAATACGTGATCGGCCCCTTCGATCACCGCCAGCCGGGCTTCGGGCTTCATTGCCTTCAGCAACCGGGCTTCCTTTACGGGTACGGCAGGGTCGTCGGCGCCGTGTACGATCAGGATCGGGATGTGCAGGCGCTGCAGGCAATTCCGGATGTCGAAAGCTTCCCGACGGCCGGCGAAGTCTTCGTAAAGCTGATAGTACAAGGGCATCTGCTGCTGGGTGCGGGCATTCAGCACGTGGTACACCCCGGCCTTGTGCCAGCGGTGAATAAAGTCGTCGTCAGGCCAGGCGTACGACAAACTGCTGACCGCTGCCCAGGTGATCAGGGCTTTGATCTGAGAAAACCGGCAAGCGGCCACGATGGCCAGCGCTCCGCCGCGACTGTGACCGATCAGCGCCAGGCGGGTAAGGTCGGCCTCGCCGGCGAGCAACTTTCGGGGGTCTTCCCGGAGGAAGGCCAGTACGGCCTCCACGTCCTCGAGTTCGCGGGAATAGTTGTTCTGACCAAAGGCCTCCAGGTCGACGAACTCAAGAGGCTCTTCCGGCGTTACGCCGTTGTGGGAAAAGTTGAACTTGACGAAAAACCAGCCGCGCTGAGCGAACTGCCGGGCAATGAGGTCCCAATGCCCCCAATCCTTGAAACCCTTGAAGCCGTG
>JAGQXA010000226.1 GCA_020436865.1 Saprospiraceae bacterium
AGGTCACCGTAGGCAGAGCCATTGGAAAAGCCCGGTTCGCCCAGGCCCCAGGCTTCGGCCAGATCGGTGAAGGTCAGGTCGCCGTTGTTGTGGAAGGCATAGTTCGGCACCGGCTCGGAGGGGATGGCGTCGATCATCGTTTCGATCACGGCGTTCTTGCGGGAGAGGATGGCCCGCACGGTATTGGGGTCGGAATAGAAGTTGATGTAGTCCTGATCGGTCAGGTCCTTGTAGATGCCGTTGGCCACGAAGATGTCTTTCCAGCCGTCGTTGTCGAAATCCTGCATCAGGGCGCCCCAACTCCAGTCGGTGGCGAACACGTTGGCGAGGCGGCCGATCTCGCTGAAGGTGCCGTCGCCGTTGTTGAGTTGCAGCACATTGCGGGTGTATTGGTGGAAATAGCCGTTGCGGACGTTGAGGGCGTACTTATCCCAGTTTTCGAAGGAGGTCTTCGTTTTATAGCGGGCGTCGCCTTCCGGCAGCATGTCGGTGACAAAAATATCGGGCCAGCCGTCGTTGTTGATGTCGGCCAGATCGGCGCCCATCGAACTGAGGCTGATCTCGCGCATTTGTTGTTCCAGCACTTCCGAGAAGGTGCCGTCGTGGTTATTGAGGTAGAGGTAATCGCGTTCGAAAAAGTCGTTCGACACGTAAATGTCGAGCCAGCCGTCGCGGTTGAGGTCTCCCACCGTCACCCCCAGGCCGAAGCCGATGGAACTGCCGTAAATGCCCGCTTCGGCGCTCACATCGGTGAAGCGCTCGCGGGGCTGTCCTTGCGGGTTGATCAGTTCGTTGCGGTAGAGTTTATTTCCGCCGAGGGTATCGCGCACTTCGCGTTGTCCCGGCCGGATATCGTAGCCGCCGACCGGCCGGATCGAGTTGTTCAGAAGGTAGCAGTCGAGATCGCCGTCGCGGTCGTAGTCGAAGAACACGGCATGCGAGGAAAGCCCCAGATCGGCCAGTCCGTACTCTTCCGAGCGTTCGCTAAAGGTGCCGTCGCCGTTATTGAGGAAGAGTTCGTTATTGCGGTTCTCGCCTTCCGGGCTGCCCGATTTGCAGACGTAGATATCGAGCCAGCCGTCGCCGTTGATGTCGGCCATACTCACGCCCGACGACCACACCCCCGGGCAGGCCACGCCGGCCTGGTCGGTGATATCTTCGAAGCGCAGTTCGCCCCGGTTGAGGTAAAGCTTGTTGGGCCGCATGTTCCCGCAGAAGTACAGGTCGGGCAGGTTGTCGTTGTTGATATCGCCGATGGCCACTCCACCGCCATTGTAGAAGTTCCGGTAGGTGTAGGCGTTGAACTCTTCGGTGTATTCGAGCTGATTGATGAAATCGACGCCGGTATAGGAAGCCGGCAGGCGGGTAAACATCGTCTGTCCGGCGGGAATTTCACCGGGATCGGACTGCCGGCAGGCGCCGGCCAGCATCAGCGTTAAAGCCACATAAACAACCCTTCGCATTACGACGGATTTTGTCGGGAAAAAATGTCGGCTTTTCAAGGGGATCGAAGTTAGGCAATAATGCGGAAAAAAGAAAGCAAGTAACCATGGGATACTTGCTTTCTCGTTGTTGTCTTATGCTGCCCGTTCAGACGAACAGGCTAGGTGCATCCGTATTAGTAGCAGGGGTTCTGGTCCAGATTCGGGTTAACCGCGATCTGGTTAGCCGGGATCGGGAACAGTTCCTTGCACTCGTCGGAGGCATCTTTGAAGGCCCAGGGCTCTCCGAATTTGCCGAAGCGGATCAGGTCCTGGCGGCGCCAGCCTTCCCAGAACATTTCGCGGCCGCGTTCTGCCAGCAGGTTGTCGGCATTGAGGTCGCCGAAGTCAGGCTGATCGGCGCGGTCGCGGATGTCGTTGACCAGCGGCAGACCTTCCGAGCCTTTGCCGTCGCGCCAGAGGGCTTCGGCCTTGGTCAGCAGAATGTCGGCGTAGCGCAGTACCGGGAAGTCGTTGTTCAGGTGCTGAGTGGATTTCAGCGCGAACTCGTACTTGCCGATACGGGCGCCGGCCTGGCGCAGCGCGTTCGGTTCGAGGGCGTTCACTTCCGGCGTGAAGACCACTCCCTGTCCGTCGGGATCGTCGGCTTCGGAGCTCGAGTCGAGCAGTTGCGTGACCCCGTCGGATTCGTACTGCGGACCGGCGTGGAAGTTACCGCGAACTTTCTGGTTGCCCCATTCTCCCTTCCGGAGGTCGGTGTCGTCGTAGGAGTTGTAGAACTCCTGCAGCGTACAGTAACCGTTCCAGGGCTGTTCCTGCAGCTCAAAGGTAGCCTGGCTGCTGTAGTGCAGCGTCATCTGAGCCAGGTTAAAGCCTTGGGCCTGAGCTTCATCGTAAGGAATAACGAAGATGTTTTCGGCCGAACCCGAGTTATCGGTATTGAAGTTCGTGAAGTAGTCGGCTTCCAGATCGTACAAGCCCGAGTTGATGATCTCGTCGCAGGCGGCCACGCACTCGGCCCAGCGAGCCGTACCCGTGTACACCTCGGCATTGAGGTACAGTTTGGCCTGCAGGGCCTTACCGGCGTAGTAGTTGAAACGGGCGTAGGTCGTACCGTCTTTGGCCTTGGCCAGGTTGGGCACGGCTTCCGAAAGCTCCTGCTCGACGAATGCGTACACATCGGCGCGCGAGCGGGTAGCGGGCGTAGCCTCGGCCGTCTTGAAGCTGGTGACGATAGGTACGTTTCCGTAGCCATCGAGCAGCCAGAAGTACAGCAGGGCGCGCAGCGTCCGCAATTCGGAAATAAAACCGGCGGCCTGGTCCGGATCGACCTTTCCTTCGTCGACGAGGTCGGTAAAGAGGTCGATCACGCGATTACAGTCGTTGACGCCAGCGTAGAGCGCGTTCCAGCCGTTGTTGACCGATTCTTCGTTCGGCGTGTAGTTGTGGCGGTGAACCCGGATCCACTGGCCACCGTCGAACCAGTCGCTACCACGCTGTGGGATCATCCCTTCGTCAGAAGAAACCTGGTTGAGGGAAAAGATCGAGTTGTGGTTGAGCAGGAAGTAGAGGCTGGTGTAGGCAGCCCCCAGAGCAGAGATGAACTGCTCTTCCGTCGTCGGGAAGTTCTCTGCCGTAAGCTCGCTGTAGATCTCCTCGTCCAGGTTGGTACACTGGGAGAAGGTAAACAGCACTGCCAGTAGCAGGACGGCTCTTCCCTTTATGAAAATACGATTGATCATGACAGATATGTTTTATTTAAATGGTTAGACCGATTTAGAACCCGACGTTGATGCCGAAGGTGAACGAGCGCGTGCGGAAGTAAATACTCCGACGGTCGAGACCGGGGGCAAGCGGGTCGGGGTTAAATTCGCGGCTCGGACGGCCACCGTTGTCGGCACTACCCGGGTCGGCGTAACGAACGGAAGGATCCACACCCGTATAGTCGGTGATGTAGAACAGGTTCTGGCCGGTCACATACAGGCGCAGCTTGTTGATCCAGTTGGTATTGCCGAGGTCGAAGGTGTAGCCGAGCGTGGCGTTGTCCAGGGCGATGTACGAGGCATCTTCCACGTAGTAGCTGCTGAATTC
>JAGQXA010000950.1 GCA_020436865.1 Saprospiraceae bacterium
GTAGGGGGCGTCGCGGTTGGCGACGAGATGCAACAAGTTGGGCATCAATTCGATATCGTTGATCGAGAGTTTCTCCGGCAGAACGGAGACGAGGGAAAAATCCACCTCGTTGCGTTCGAGGCTCTCGACCACTTTGGTCTTGTTGGTCACATCCATCAAAAGTTCGATCCCCTGATGCTGCTGCAGGAATCCGGCCAGGAAGTACGGCATGACGTACTTGCCGGTCGATACTACGGTGACCTTTAACCGCCCGGTCAGTTGACCTTGGAATGCCTGCGTCTTGTAGTTGATGGCATGCACCTCGTCGAGGATCTTCTCGGCGGCAGCGGCGATCTCCTTCCCAAAGTCGGTTATGTAAAGCTTGCGACCGATCACTTCGGTCAGCGGGATCTCGAACTGATCCTGAAAGTTCTTCAGCTGAATGGAAACAGCCGGCTGGGATAGATGCAACTCTTCGGCCGCCTTGGTGATGCTCTCTGCCTGTGTGACCTTCAGAAAGACCTGGAGCTGGTGCAGGGTATAATTCATAAAATATATTTATCAATTTCATTCCAAATATAAATAAAAATAAATAAACAAACCCCTGTAGATTTGCGTCATGCATGCAGATGATACCGGAGGGATCCTTCCGGACTTTATTTGATCAACTCAACGACAAAACAACACATGAAGAAGATCACTGTAGCAAAAGGCGACGGCATCGGGCCGGAGATCATGGCCGCCGTACTCGACATTTTGCAGGCGGCAGGCGCCCGGATCGAGATCGAAGAGATCGAAGTCGGCGAAAAGGTCTACCTGGCCGGCAACACCTCGGGCATTTCCCGGGATTCCTGGGACGTGATCCGCCGTAACAAGGTGTTTCTCAAGGCGCCGATCACTACTCCGCAAGGTGGCGGCTACAAGAGCCTGAACGTTACGACCCGCAAGTTCCTGGGACTCTATGCCAACGTGCGCCCCTGCCGCAGCTTGCACCCCTTCGTGCGCACGAAACATCCCGACATGGACCTCGTGATCATTCGCGAGAACGAAGAGGACCTCTACGCCGGCATCGAACATCAGCAAACGGATGAGGTGGTGCAATGTCTGAAACTCATCAGCCGCCCGGGCAGCGAAAAGATCGTGCGCTATGCTTTTGAGTATGCCCGCCAATACGGTCGCGACCGGGTGACCTGCTTTACCAAAGACAACATCATGAAGCAGACCGACGGCCTGTTTCATCGCGTCTTCCGCGAAGTGGCGCAGGAGTATCCGCAGATCCGCCACGAGCATTCGATCGTAGATATCGGCGCGGCCCGGGTGGCCGACACGCCGGAGGATTTCAGCGTGATCGTGATGCCCAATCTGTACGGCGACGTCATCTCCGACATCGCGGCCCAGATCGCCGGCTCCGTTGGGCTGGCCGGCTCGGCCAACATCGGCGAGGAATGTGCCATGTTCGAGGCCATCCACGGATCGGCGCCCGACATCGCCGGCAAGGATGTCGCCAACCCCTCCGGCTTGCTACAGGGGGCGGTCATGATGCTCAACCACATCGGCCAGTCAGACGTGGCCGAGAAGGTGCAAAATGCCTGGTTAAGGACGATCGAAGATGGTATCCACACCGGCGATATCTACGAGGAAGGGGTCAGCCGCCGCCGGGTGGGTACCCGCGAGTTCGCTCAGGCCGTGATCGCCAATCTGGGACAGAAGCCCGAGGTCCTGCAGGCAGTTTCCTATGCCGGCGCTCCAGCCGTGCAGTTGCCGAAGTATCAGCGCAAGGCCCCTGCCCACAAAGAATTGGTGGGCGTCGATCTGTTTGTGCAGTGGAATGGCGACAATCCCGATGAACTGGCCAATAAGTTGCAGCTGATCCAATCGGGCGACGTACAGCTCACGATGATCACCAACCGGGGGATCAAAGTTTGGCCGGAGGGCTTCCGCGAAACCTTCTGTACCGACCATTGGCGCTGTCGCTTCAATCCGGTCGCCGAACGGGAAATGAGCAAGGAGGAGA
>JAGQXA010000951.1 GCA_020436865.1 Saprospiraceae bacterium
CGCATCGACGTACTCGTCAACAATGCCGGGATCACGCAGGACAACCTCATGCTGCGCATGACCGAAGAACAATGGGACTCGGTGATCGAGGTCAACCTCAAATCGGTCTTTAACCTCACCAAACACGCCCTGCGATCGATGCTGAAAAACCGCGCCGGCTCCATCATTAACATGAGCTCCGTGGTGGGCGACTTCGGCAATGCCGGCCAGGCCAACTACGCCGCCTCCAAAGCGGGCATCTTCGGATTCACCAAGTCGATCGCCAAAGAAGTGGGTTCGCGCAACATTCGCTGCAACGCCATCGCCCCCGGCTTCATCGAAACGGAAATGACCGACGAACTCGACGACAAAACACGGGAAGCCTACCTCAGTGGCATCGCCATGAAACGCTTCGGCAAAGCCGAAGAAGTGGCCCAGGCCTGCGTCTACCTCGGCTCCGATCTGTCGACCTATGTGACCGGGCAAACCCTGAGCGTGTGCGGGGGGTTGAATACTTGAAAGGAGATTTGAGAAGTGAGATTTGAGTGAACTCACATCCAACATCCGCAAAACGCCGATAGAGCATGATCCGCTGCATCACCCTGCTACTCCCGATCGCCCTGGCGCTGGGCTGCCGGACGCCGGTACAAAAGCGCTTCTTCAGCGCGGCCGAGCTGGGGCAACGGGTGGTCGCCGGCCCGGAAAAAGCGGGTGGGGGCAACCACTGTTGCCGGGTGTACGAGTCGTATACGCCCGACACGCTGCACCTCGACCACGTACCGCTGAAGTACGTCAAAGTCAACGTCCATTTTATGAATTCGGCCGATAGCACACGCAATTTCAACGGCAGAGAGGGCGTCGACTACGCCAGGGGGATCCTGGATGCAGCCATGTACGACATCGAGACCAACGACAAGCTCTACCTGCCGTACGGCAACGACCTGCCCGCTCTGCCGCCGCGTTATCGCTATGTGCTCACGCCCCGCCCCGACGATCCCGACGACGACGGGATCTATTTTCACTACGACGACGAGCTCTACTACTATGTGGTCATGGGGCAAAACCGCAATCGCTCGAGCCGGGCAGTGGTCGAAAAGTACGGGGTACAGCTCGATACCGTGCTCAACATTTTCTTCCTGCCGCACCACCCCGACAGCGTTGCCTCGACCACCTACGATCCGTATCGCTGCGGGATCGCCCTGGGGCAAGCGATCAAGATCGCCGGAGGATACGAGAACAGCAAGCAGTTTTGGGACATCCGGCAGGTGCTCAACCACGAGATCGCCCACATCTACGGCCTGACCCATACCTGGGCCTACAACGACGGCTGCGACGACACGCCGAAGAACCCCCGCTGCTGGAACCGCACCGACACGCCTCCCTGCGACACCGCCGCCTCCAATAACCTCATGGACTACAATGCCTACCAGAATGCCTGGTCGCCCTGCCAGATCGGCAAGATCCACTACCACATGGCCAACGAAACAGGCCGGGCGAGGAAATTTCTGGTGCCGAATTGGTGTGAGTTGCATGATGATCGGCACATCGTCATCCGCGACTCCATCCACTGGCAAGGCGCCAAAGATCTCGAAGGGAACTTGACCGTCGCCGCGGGAGGCAGCCTGCGGATCAGTTGCCGGACCTCCATTCCCCGCGGCGGAAAGATCACCGTGCAAGCGGGCGGCAAACTGATCCTCGACAACTGCCGGTTGCACAATGCTTGCGGCGACGACTGGGAAGGCATTGAAATACAAAAGACTGCCGAACAGGAAGGTCAGGTCGTAGTGATCGGACAACCAATCGTCGAGAATTGTCGTTCTTTTTATATGGTGTCGCCCTAAGCGCAGACACTCGGTCCTCTCCCGCAATCACTCACTGTAGCGATAACGACTTACACCCTAAATCCTATAGCATGAGCCTGCAAGATCGGATCATCGAGGAGGTGCTTTCGCACTATGCCAAGCGAAATGAAGCGGTCGAGGAACTGGCCGAGTTACTCCATGTAGGCAAAGACGCGGTCTATCGCCGCCTGCGGGGAGAATCCATGCTCCGCCCCGACGAGATCGCCCTCCTGGCCAAAACGTACCACTTTTCGCTCGACGCCCTGCTATCGCCCAAGTCCGGCAAGATCTCCTTTAGCTTCAACCAGTTCATCAATCCGGTCAGGTCGTTTGAAAACTACCTGGAAGGGATCCTTCAGAGCATTGAAATGGCCCACCAACTGCAGGATGCCCACCTGTACTACGCCTCCATGGAGATCCCCGTGTTTCACTACATGTTCTTTCCGGGACTCATCAGCTTCAAGCTATACGCCTGGGGATTGACCTCCTGGGATTTTGAGTTTCTGGAAAAAATGGACTTCCATTTCGAGCTCGTTCCGCCGCCGGCTTTGGCCATTTCCCGCGAGATCGTCCGCCTCTACCAGTTCCTGCCGAGCACCGAACTCTGGAGCTTGAACATCGTCGACAACACCCTCAATCAGATCGAATATATCCTGACCATCGGCCGCTTTCGCGACCCCAACGATGCGCTCGTTCTCTGCGATCAGGCGCTGCAACTGATCGCTCACATGCGCCATATGGCAAAGCACGGCGCCAAGTTCTCGTTGCAGGGCGGCGCCGGGAACAGCTCGGCGCCTTTCCACCTGTATCACAACGAACTCGTCAGCACCAACAACACGATCCTGTTGAGCTCCAGGCAGGGTACGCATCTATTTACTACCTTTGAGAATCCGAATTTCCTGATCACGACCGATCCGGTACTCTGCCGGCATTCCGAACAGTGGCTGCAAAAGATCATCGGCAAATCCAATGGGATTAGCGCACATTCGGAAAAGAACCGCCAATGGTTCTTCAACCGCCTCGAAAAGAAGGTCCAGACAACCAGGAAACACCTCGAACTGGTGATCGAGGAACAAGCCTAGGGGCCTCTTCCACCCGCTATCGATCCCCGCCGGAAGTTCGACCACTCAGAGGCCAATCTTGCCAAAACCGCGAAAACAAAACGCGATGACCTATAAGAATGGCGAATACCGCCACGAACTATTCCACCTGCCGATAAATATCCTCCCCCCCGATGACTTTCTTCCCGGATATTGGGATTACGGGAATTTTCCCGGCGCCAACCCATCCAAGCATGAAGAAAGTATTGGTTACCGGAGCTAACGGTTTCCTGGGCAGCAACCTGGTCAGGATTCTGCTGCACAGAGGCTTTCAGGTCAAAGCCTTTCTGCTGAAAGGAGTTCCTTATCACACCATCGCATCCTTGCCGATCGGGTTCTTCTATGGCGACCTGCTTCAGCCACGGTCCATCCAGCGCGCTGTGGCCGGATGCGATTACGTGGTACACCTGGCCGCTAAGCCCAGCGTTTGGCCCACCCGTTCCGACGAGGTGCGCAAAGTAAACATCGAAGGAACCCGGCACGTGGTGCAGGCCTGTTTACGGGCGGGCATCGAGCGACTCATCCACATCAGTTCAGCGGCCTCGTTTCCCTTCGGCACCAAAGAGCATCCAGGTGTGGAAGCGATCGATCGGGCGCCGGTCGTCTACGACATGGACTACATCTATTCCAAGTGGAAAAGCCAGCAACTGGTGTTGCAAGCCGTAGTCGAAGCGAAATTGCCGGCCCTGGTCATCAATCCGACCTACATGCTCGGCCCATACGGTCGGCCGTCGGGATCCAACCAGATGATCCTGCGCGCCTACCAGGGAAGCCTTCCGGCATTTACCGGCGGCGGTAAGAATTTCGTGCACGTAACCGACGTCGCCGTCGCGATCGCCAATGCGCTGACCAAAGGACGGATCGGTCAATGCTACATCGCCGGAAACGAGAACCTGAGCTATCGCGAACTTTTCGGCAAGATCGCACGCCTGTTGCAGGCGCCGCCGCCGAGATTCCTGGCGCCCGATTGGCTGATGAAGGGCTTCGGCTGGTGTAGCAGTCAACTGGCGCAGGTACTGCCGATCCGGCCCGCGCTCAACTATTCGACCGCGCGCATCGCCTGCGACGGTCAGTATTACTCCGCCGCCAGGGCCGTGGCCGAACTGAACATGCCGCAAACACCCGTCGATCAGGCCATCGTCGACGCCTTTCAATGGTTCACCGATATTGGGGCGGTAAAATTGAAAAAGCATGAACAACTTATCTGGAAAAGTAGTGCTGATCACCGGCTCCAGCATGGGTATCGGCAAGCAACTAGCGCGGGAATTCGGCAGGAAGGGCGCGCATTTGGTAATCAACGGCAGAAACCCTGAGCGCCTTGAAGCGGCGCGTTCCGAACTCAGCCAAGAGGGCCTGACGGTCACTGCCCATGCCGCAGACGTTGCCGAAGCCGAGCAATGCCGGGCGCTGGTCCGGCACGCGATCGACGCTTTTGGCCGGCTCGACGTGTTGGTCAACAATGCCGGACTTTCCACCGAAGAGGCCCTTCTTCAGGAGATCCAACCGCAGGTGTTTCAGCAGATCCTCTCGGTCAACGTACTGGGGAGCGTCTACCCCACTCATTTCGCGCTCCCCCATTTGCTGAAAAGCAGAGGCCATGTGCTGTTCATCAGCAGCGCAGCCGGTCTGCGCGGCCTCCCCGGGCATTCCCCCTATTGCACCTCCAAAATGGCCCTGACAGCCCTGGCGGAATCGTTGCGCCTCGAACTGCGCCCCCAGGGAGTCGAGGTCGGCATCGCTTATCTGGGCTTCACGGAGAACGACCCGCAAAAGAAAGTGCTCAGGGCCGACGGCCAACCGGTTCCGCTTCGCCCCCGCAGCCCGATACCCCCGGAGCCCGTGGACCGCGTGGCCCGGCGGATCGTTCGCATGACGGAGACCGGCCGCTTCAAGGCGGTTTTTAGTCCGCTGGCCCGGCTACTCCACCTGACGAACCGCTTCCTTCCCGGGATGGTGAGCTGGATCCTCGCCCGAAAACATTCCGACCACTAAGTTCGACAACTCACCGCCTCCATTCGGCGATTCACCGGAAGGGAATGGCGCAGCAGCAGTTTAAGGCCCACCTTTGCCTCGATATCTCACAAAAAACAACTGCCGAACGCCATGAAAAACAAGTTACTCATTCTAATCCTGCTTTGCTCCTTCTTCTCCATCTCGCTAGCGGCCCAGGAAAGCACCCAAACGATCCGCGGACAGGTCATCGATCGCCAATCGGAAATGCCCCTGATCGGCGTAGCCGTCGAATGGGTCAACGACGGCGATCCGCGCGGCGCCACGACCGATCTCGACGGCTGGTTCAGCCTGGAGAATATTCCGGTCGGACGTCAGATCCTTCGCTTCAGTTATCTCGGCTACGAAAGTCTGACCCTTCCCAACGTCATGATCACCGCCGGTAAGGAGGTCGTGCTCGAGATCACCCTGGCGGAGGCCGTGATCAACATCCAGGAAGTGGTCGTGCGGGCCACGACCGACAAAGACAAGGCCAACAACGAAATGGCCACGGTCAGCGCCCGTTCGTTCACCCTCGAAGAGGTGACCCGCTACTCCGGCGGACGCAACGACGTGAGCCGCCTGGCCGCCAACTTCGCCGGGGTGAACATCGCCGACGATAGCCGCAACGACATCGTCATTCGCGGCAATTCGCCCACAGGGGTGCTCTGGCGCCTGGAAGGCCTGCCCATCCCCAACCCCAACCACTTCTCGACCATGGGCACCACCGGCGGCCCCGTCAGCGCCGTCAACACCAACCTTTTGCGCAATTCCGACTTCATGACCTCGGCCTTCCCCTCGGAATACGGCAATGCCCTGGCCGGGGTTTTCGACATCGGCTTCCGCAACGGCAACCGCGACCGGATGGAATTCACGGCGCAGCTGGCAGCGTTCAGCGGCCTCGAGTTCATGGCCGAAGGCCCCCTCAATCGCGCACATACGGGCTCCTTCCTCGTCAGCTACCGCCATTCCTTCACGGAACTGGCCGACGCGGCCGGACTCAACATCGGCACCACTGCCGTGCCGAAGTATAAAGACCTCTCCTTCAAGCTCGATCTGCCGCGCACCAAGCTGGGGCAATTCAGCCTCTTCGGCATCGGCGGTCTGAGCGATATCGAGTTCATCGGCTCCGAACTGGGCGAAGACGACTTCTTCGCCGATCCCGACGTCAACAGCCTCGTCCGTTCGCGACTGGGCGTCTTCGGTGTGCAACACCGGCTCCTGATCGACGAGCAGACCTACCTGCGCACGACTGTCGGCGCCTCTACCTCGCAGAACACCTACGACGAAGACCGGCTGGAAGACGAAGGCATCCCCTTCCGGCAAACGGAGGTCGACGATGTCAACAACCGCTATTCCGTACACAGCGTGCTGAACCGGAAATTCAGTCCGAAATTCACCCTGCGCACGGGTTTCCTGGCCGAGTGGTACCAACTCGACGCCTTTCTGCAGGACCGCACCAACGAAGTCGAATGGAACGTGATCCGCGACTTCGAAGGCACCCTCGGCCTCTTTCAGGTGTACGGCCAGGGACAATGGCGCCTGAACGAGCGGTGGACGGTCAACGGCGGACTACACGCTCAGTACCTCGACCTGAACGACTCCTGGGCGCTCGAACCTCGCCTGGCCGTCAATTACCATCTGTCGGCCGCCGGCGCCCTCAACCTGGGCTATGGCCTGCACAATCAGATGCAACCCCTGCCCATGTACTTCCTGGAAACCCGATTGCCGGATGGCACGGACGTGCAAAGCAACCGCGAGCTCGAATTTACCCGCAGCCACCACTTCGTACTGGGGTACGACCAAAAACTCGGCGCCAGTTGGCGACTGAAGACCGAAGCCTACTTCCAGCAGATCGAGAACGTACCGGTGGAAAGCGAGGCCGGAAGTTTCTCGATGCTCAACGTAGGCGCCGACTTTGTTTTCCCGGAGGAGTACTTCCTCGTCAACGCCGGCTCCGGCCAGAACTACGGCCTCGAGCTCACCGTCGAGAAGTTCTTCAGCAAGGGCTACTACGGGCTGCTGACCGGCTCCTTGTTCGAAAGCAAATACAAAGGCAGCGACGGGATCGAACGCAACACCGCCTTCAACAACCGCTATACCCTCAACGTGCTGGCCGGCAAGGAATTCCAGTTCGGCGCCGCCAAACAGAACGCTTTTACCGTCGACCTCAAGATGACCACGGCCGGTGGGCGCTACTACACCCCGATCGACCTCGAAGCCTCCATGCTGGCCGGCGAGGAGGTGCTCGACGACACGGCCGCTTTCAGCGAGCAGTTCGACCCCTACTTCCGGCTCGACCTCAAGCTCGGCTATCGGCTCAACAGCAGCAAGCGCAAGTTTTCGCAGCAGTTTTACCTCGATTTCCAGAACATCACCAATCATCAGAATATCTTTACGAAGCGTTATAGTGAAGACCGCAACGAGATCTACAACGTGTATCAGATCGGATTTTTCCCGGACCTGCTTTACCGGGTGCAGTTCTAGGGGAGATGAAAGATGAAAGTAGAAAGTAGAAAGAGGGACCTTGAAGCTACGCAAACGACATATCATCCTTTTACTACCGCTCGGCCTCATCGCCGCGATGCAAATGGAATTTCTGGCCTTCCGGAAAAGCGATAGGAAACAGACGCAATACCTGCTCGAACGCGGGCAGGAAGCGCCTACCTTTCACACCTACGAGATCGACGGACGAACCATCCACTACACGCATGTGGGCGATGAAGGCAAGCCGTTGCTGGTGCTGATACACGGCGCGCCGGGCTCGTCGAGCGCTTTTATGGACTACCTGGCCGATACCGTTCTGACGCAGTTCGTTCAGCTGATCGCAGTCGACCGCCCCGGTTACGGTTGGTCGGACTACGGGCGGGCCGAACGCTCGGTGCAGGCGCAGGCAGCACAACTGCAACCATTGCTCGTCAGGCATGAAGCGCCGCAAACCCTTTTGCTGGGCCACTCCTACGGCGGACCGGTCATTGCCCGCATGGCCATGGACTATCCGGAGCAGGTGAACGGGCTGATCATCGTAGCGGGCTCGGTCGATCCGGAACTGGAGCCGCACGAATGGTGGCGGAAACCCGCCGACACCCCGCCGGTCCGGTGGATATTGCCCGGCTCGATGAAAGTGTGCAATCAGGAGATCTTGCCGCTGCGCGACGAACTGACCGAAATGTTGCCCTTGTGGGAAAAGGTGCGCTGCCCGGTGACCATTGTGCAGGGTGTGAAGGATAAACTGGTGCCTGCCGGCAATGCCGATTTTGCCGAGCAGGCCCTGGTCAACAGCGCGCGGGTGGAAAAGCATCTGTTGGAAGACGGCAACCATTTCATTCTCTGGACGCGACGTTCTGAAATACGGGAGATGATCCGAAATTTGGTTAACTTCAACGATCGGGCCCGCGAAGCGGCCGAATAACAGCAACGAACCACAGGTCATGAATTTCTGGCGCAACCGCAGCGACATACTCGGCTTTGACGACCGGCTCTTCCGGTTGATCGGGATTCCCCTGCTGGGTTTCCTCGTGCCCTTGCTTTTTTTCGGCGCCGGTTTACAGGACGGTCTCGTCGCCTATCTGCCGAAATGGCTGGAAGCGACGATCTTCACCATCGCTTTTTGGGAAGGGAGCCGGTTCATCCTCATCCAGATGCGCCGGCGGTTTCCGCGGGAAGCGCAGGTGCGATGGCGCATCGCCGTGCAAACGATGCTGATCACCGTCTATGCGATCGGGGTCAACTTCGGATTGGGGTATCTGCTTTCGGAAGTGATCGTCATTTGCCAGTACCCGGAGGTGCGCAATACCACGATCATGATGGTGTCGACCATGACCATCACCTACCTGATCATGGGCATCTACGAGGCCGCCTACTTTTACCGGAAATGGATCAACGCGCTGGTCGACAAGGAGCGCTTCGAGCGCGAAGCCGCACAATCGCAACTGGAAGGTTTGCGCTCGCAGGTAAACCCGCATTTCCTTTTCAACAGCCTCAATACGCTGGTCTACATGATCAAAGGCGATCCCGACGGGGCCGTCAGTTTCGTGCAGCGCATGTCGAAGGTGTATCGCTACATTCTCGAGATCCGCGACCGCGAGCTGATCTCGCTACAGGAGGAGCTCGACTTTCTCGACAACTACCTCTTCCTGCTCAAGCAGCGCTTCGAGGACAACCTGCAGGTATCGATCGAGTTGCCGGCAAACGCGACCGACTACCAGATCCTGCCGCTTTCCCTGCAAATGCTGTTCGAGAACGCGATCAAGCACAACGTCATTTCCACCCGGCAACCCCTGCACATCCGGGTCTGGGTCGAAAATCAGAAGCTGATCGTCAAGAACAATCTCCAACCAAAGAGCCAGGCCGAACCGTCGACCCGCGTCGGCCTCGACAACATCCGGCACCGCTATGCCTTTCTGACCCGGGAGGAAGTGGAGGTGCTGACGACCCAGCAATCGTTCATCGTGGCCATTCCGCTATTGTCCGTCAAGGCCCCGGCC
>JAGQXA010000952.1 GCA_020436865.1 Saprospiraceae bacterium
AGGCTGCAAGTCTCGCCCATGTTTCGCAGGTATTCGAACACCGAATGCGAGCCGAAGAACATCAGCCAGCCCGTGGCGGAAGGATCGCAATAGTGATGGGCGGCTGTGCCGTAGGGCACCAACCGGTCTTGATCGCCGTGAAACATCAAGGTCGGGATCCGGTTCTGCGCGGTGATCAGGTTCAGGTCCATGATGGCGCCCGCGCCGGCGATCATGCCGGCATAGCGAAAATCGTCCGGCAAGCGGTGCTCGTACCTCTTCATCTGCTCGCGATCCCAGAAGGCGGCGTGAAAACAGGTTTCTGCGCCGGCGCTACTTCCGGCGATAAAGATCTTCGAGGGATCGATGCGGTAAGTTTTCCGTTGCCCGATCAAGTAGCTGGTGGCCAGCCACAGGTCGTTGGCCCCGTACTGCATGGCCTTGATCTTCTCGCCGGTGATCCCGCCGCAGCTGAAATCCTTGTCCTGCATATACAGCGTGTAGGATATGGAGGCGGCCACAAAACCTTCTCCGGCCATGAATTCACAAAAGGGATGTCCGGCCGAGCGTTCGCCCGATGAAAAGCCTCCACCGTGCACATAAATGACCAGGGGCAGGAGGGCGTTGCCCTGGTTTTCCGGCAGGAAAAGGTCGAGGTCGAGTTGCAGATCGTCGTCCTGATAGTACGTGAGGGTCTGGTAGCTCTGGGCAGCTACCGGACTTATCTGTGTGAAGCCGAGCAGGGACAGAAGGATCAGTAGCGAAGTTCTTGGCATCGTTCGGTCGGTTCTACTGTGAAGGAGAAGGGGCATAGCGCAGGCCAAACCCATAAGCATACAAGGGGTCTTGGCTGTCGTGCGGCAGGTCGGCCTTTTGCTTTTGCACGGCCTCCATCGAAGACGGCAGCTCGAAGGGCAATTTGCCCAGCGGGGCGCTATTTCCGAACAACACCTCGCAAACCGAGCGATCGGTGGCGCCGTAGTCGGCGATGAGCGCCTTTGCGGCGCCCGCGATCTCAGGGATCACTGCCGGCCGGTCCAGGTAGATATCGACTACCGTCGGAACCGTTTGGAGCAACCTCAGGATCCGCGCTTTTTCCTCGCCCTTGAAATCGAGGTCGCCGTGGTGGAAGCCGAGGGCAAACGGATTGTTGGTTTCCACCGGATACCAGGGCGTGCTCAGGCGAATAATGGCCAGATCGGCTTGGCCGGGCTTCGATACGACCGTAGCGTACTCCGCCACGACGGAGCTGTCCAGGTTCTCTACATAGGCCTTCAGTTCCCTTTGCGGCAACGGCAGGCGGTTGTCGTCGTTCTTGAGCAGGGTCATGGCCTGTTGTTGCGAGCGTTCGCCCAGTTCCATGGCCTCGTCCTGGGCGAGTATCCCGGACACCTGGGTTTCATCGACAAAAGGATCGTCGAACAAGCCCAGCTGAAATTTTTCGCGCAAGATCCTCCGGGCCGATACATCGATCCGTTCCTCACTCAGTTTGCTTTCCTGGACCAATTGCACGATCAAGTCTACCCGGTCTTCGCCGCCGAACTGATCGCAACCGGCATCGAGCACTTTTAACACGCGCTCGGCTTCGCTCAGGTGCTCTACGCCCCAGGCGCGGGCCTCCCAAACCACCTCCGGCCCCATTTGGGTATCGGTGATCAGTCCCCAATCGGTGCACACGATGCCGTCGTATCCATATTTCTCCCGGAGCAGGCCGGTGATGATCTGTTTGTTGAAGGCCATACCTACGTTTTCGCCGGTTTGGTCCATCGGCACGCCGTAATAGGGCATGACGGAGGCCACGTTCGCTTCAAAAGCCGCCTGGAAAGGGATCAGGTGATAGTCGAAATTGTCGCCCGGATAGATCTGTCCCTGGTGGAAGCCGAAATGCGGATCGAGTCCGTCCTTCTGCGGCCCGCCTCCCGGGAAGTGCTTGACCATACAGGCCACGCCCTGGCTCGTCAGTTCCTTACCGCCTTGCATTCCTTCGATGTAGGCTCGGACGAGTTTGGCGGACAATTCGGCGTCTTCCCCAAAACCACCGTTGATCCTTGCCCAGCGCGGTTCGGTGGCCAGGTCGACCTGCGGGTGTAAGGCCCCCCGGATGCCGACTGCGAGGTATTCCCTGCGGGCGACCTCCGCGAATTGCCGCATCAAGTCCTCGTCGCCGATCGCCGCAAATCCAAGGGTTTCACAGAACTGGGAGAAGCCAGTGGCGGCAATGGAAAAGATATTCTTGCTGAAGTGGTGGCGCGGGTCGGAAAAGATGGTTATGGGTATTCCCAGGCGACTCTGTTCGGCAAGTAGCTGCACTTCGTTGTACCACCGGGCCATGACCTCCGGGTTGCCGGGGATCTCCCAGATGTTGAAGTTCTTCAACTTCAGTTTTTCCATGTTCTCCACCACGGTTGGCAGGCGAACAGCCGGACCCTTCAGTCCAACCCTTCCCTCCGGGCGCCCGTCTTCGCTAACGGGAGCGCCTTCGATGAACATCAGTCCGGCCTTCTCCTCTAGCGTCATTTGACTGAGGAGGTCTTCGACCCGTTCGTCGACGGCTTGGCCGGCGTCTTCATAGAGGTCGAGTTGACCGTTGCCGTTCAGGTCGCGGAATTTGCGGCCGTCCTGTTCCACGATCTTTTTGGATTTGCTCAGGACGAGCGGAGCAAGCTCGCCGCTTTCTGCGGGGGCGCCGGCATGACGGCAGGCGTTCAGGGCGAGGAGTACTAGCAGCGAGGAAAGTAGAAAGGTTCTGGTCATGATCCTGTTTAGTTGCGGAGGATGGATGATCTAGCCGTAGGGTGGAGCTTACTTCTGCCCCTTCCCGTAGAAGAGTTTGTCGAGAAAATCGAGCATCACGTCAAGAGCCGGCGGGGCGTCTTTGGCAAAGCTGATCTGCAAGAAGTCGTTCTTGCCCGAATCCAGGAAGGCATGAGGCCGCCCCTGGTGTTCCCAGTATTCCAGATCGTTGTGTCCGGCGGCTTTCAGCAATTCCATGAACTCCTGAATGGAGGCGGGAGTAGTGAGGTCATCCTTTTCGCCGACCGTAAACAACATCGGGGGCAACGCGTGCTGCTCTGCCTGGGGAATATTGTACTTGGGGGAGACCTTGTAATAGTATTCCGGGTGGTCTTCGTGGTTGATCTGCT
Source organism: Saprospiraceae bacterium (assembly GCA_020436865.1). GTDB lineage: Bacteria > Bacteroidota > Bacteroidia > Chitinophagales > Saprospiraceae > JAGQXA01. The sequence goes on from JAGQXA010000952.1 coordinate 3,123, forward strand.
CGCCGAAGATCCCCCTGGGCTGGGCGTTCCCGATGACCCAAAAGAAATTACTGGCTTCCTCGAATCCCGCCATTGCACTCCCATACAGATCGAAAGCGCCATAACTAATGATGGCCGCCTGCACTGCCAGGCCGTCTTCTGCCGCTACCTCTTCGGCGGTTTTGCCGGCAGGCAACCAGCTCGGCTGAAATCCGTGCGGAGCACCCATGAACCGCTTCGACGACAATTGCCGCCCCTGCAGGGTGATGATCGAGGCCAAATGCCCGCCGGCGCTGTCGCCGGTGACGATCACTCTTGCCGGATCTCCTTTGTATTGGTCGATGTGAGCCTTGACCCAGAGGACTGCGCCGAACGCGTCTTCCACGATCTCATTCATCCTGACGGTATTGCCCAGATCGACCAGCAGGCGATAGTTGACGTTGCAAACGACATACTCGCCATGCGTGGCCAGGTACGCGGCCGCTTCGTTCATAATGCTCTTGCTGTTGATCAGCCAGCCGCCGCCGTGAAACATCACGATCACCGGGTAGCTATTTCGGCCCGTTTTTGGTGTGTAGATGTCCATGGTCAACTCGAAGCCTTCCGGCGCCGCCCACTCGACATCCCTAGCCAGATCGTAGGGCAAGGAGTCGGAGTGATACCGGCTAAGCTCATGTTCAAGGGTGCGCTCGATCTCCAGGGGGGTTGCCAGGGCGCTCAGGGCAATGATCGAACAGAGTATTGCGAGCAGATACTTCATACGGGTATAGTTATTGGCCGATCTTATCGAACTGGAACCGGCCATTCCATAATAATCCGACTTTCTCACCATCCATTTGGAAGGCCACTTCGTCTCCACTCACCAGGTCGATGAATTTCGAATCCTCCGTGGCTGTCAGAATATTGATCTCTCCATTATTCGGATCGGTCACATACAACTGGCCGTCTCTGATCTCCAGATCGATGAGGTAATCCCCTATGCCGGGAACCGGAAAGTCGAGCAGATATTTCCCGGGGAGGCGTTCGAGTTGATCTTTTTCCAGGGCCGCTACCTTCACCACCCGCTGCTCGCGGATTCCCCAATCGTAGTACGCGGAAATGGCTCTCAAGACCTCCTCGATCACCCTGCCTCCGTTGTCGGCATTGGTCATGACGATGACGGCGTCGCCGCGATGGGCAAAAGCGATCATAGAATTGGTGAATCCGGCATTTTTGCCGCCGTGGCTGAATATCAGGGAATCCCGATCTCCTTCCAGGCTGAGGCCGAGTCCCCAATCGCCTTTACCTTTGGTCAACATTTCTTCGACCGTTCCTTTCGAAAGCAGCGCATGTTCCTTGCCGGCCAGGATCTGCTGTACTTCGAGGCAGTAGTTGGCCAGGTCGGCCGGAGTGGTCCACAAGCCGGCAGCCGCCTGTTCCGGATAGTTGTGCCACAGGCCCTCGATGAGCGTTCCCTGGTTGTCATAGGCTGCACTGGCATGGGCCTGAAATTTCGGGCCAAGAGGTTGTTCGTAGGTGCTGTTCGACATGCCGATCTCTCCCAGGACCTTGGTCGCCATGTACTCCTCGAACGGCAACCCGCTCACATCTTCCACCACCTTCTCCATCACCGTATAGCCTCCTCCCGAGTACCGCCAAATGCTGCCCGGAACGGTATCCACAAATATTTTTGGCGTGTTGCCTTCGCCGTTCAGAACTTCCGTGATCGAGGGGAAGGTATCGGTTTGCCCATAGCCCGGAAAACCGTGTACGGTCATTCCGGCGGTATGGGTCAGGAGCCGCCGCAGGGTCACTTTTTCCTTTTCGGTGAACTCGTTGTCGGGAACTTTCCAGTCCACGAGGTATTTGTTAACATCCTCGTCCAAAGCCAGTGCGCCTTCTTCGACCAGCTTCAGCACCGCGAGCGCGGCAACCGGCTTGCTGATCGAGCCGGCCTGGAAAAGGGTCTGTTCGTCGACCGTGGAGGCGTCGTTCGCATTGGCGATGCCGTAGCCCTTCGCCCAACGGAGGCGGCCGTCGACCACCACGGCAATGCTTACGCCCGGCACCTTGTGATACTCCATCCGGTCCAGGATGTTGAACGTCGTCAACGAATCGCC
>JAGQXA010000953.1 GCA_020436865.1 Saprospiraceae bacterium
ACACCAAGTATCAACAGGCTGCAAACGGTGATCTCGCGCAGGAAGATCCCGCCGTACATCAGACTACCTCCTACCCAGAGTCCAATTCCCAACAACGCGACTATCGGAACTAACTGCTCCCGTTGAAAAGCCTTCCTGCCAATTTGTTGCCCTTTGTCTTCTCCGGTAGTTGCTACCGGATAAAAGTCCGAACGTTTTACCATATCCGTTTTTTTTAGGGGTATTGACAGCAAAAGTAGGAACCAGGTTTATAAATTTTTATTTATGTTTTAAATCAAAAACATTTATTTTTTTTATGAATTTGCTTTGCGGGGTCTTCGCATCCCCTAATATTCGCTCCACGCTCGCGACGGGTCCCCCGATCCGTCGATGAATTCCTCTGGCCAGTGGGATCAGGTGGTCTGGTGACCACCGATAGGTCATTTAGGTTCCGGTCGGGGGACCGGAACCAGCTACCCTATCTTCTCCAGCACCCGCCGCACCTCCTCCTGATAGGCCCGTCCGATCGGTAGCTCCTTGCCGGCCGCTTCGACGGTAGTGGCGGTGTAGGAGGCGATTTTTGCCAGCGCCACCAGATACGAGCGGTGAATGCGCAAGAAATCACCGCCTTCCAACAACTTTTCCAATTCGCCGAGCTGGTAGCGGGTGACGACCGTCTGCCCGCCGTCGAGATGCAAGCGCACGTACTCCTTGAGGCTTTCTACATAGGCGATCTCGTCGTAGTACACTTTTACCATGCGCTTATTCTCGTTGAAAAAATGGAAGGGCCGCCCGCTCACCGCCGCTGCGGTCGCTTCCGCCTCGGCGGGCCGGTGCAGCTTGTTCACCGCCGCCAGAAAGCGGGGCAAACCGAAGGGCTTTAACAGGTAGTCGACCACGTTCAACTCATACCCCTCCAGGGCGTAATTGGGATAGGCCGTAGTGAGGATCACCTGCGGGGGCCGCTCCAGACTGCGCAGAAAATCCAGCCCCTTGAGCTTCGGCAGGTGAATGTCGAGGAACAGCACATCGATCCGGCGGCTTTGCATGAGCTCCAAGGCGGCAAAGGCGTCGCGACAGGCGCCGGCAAAGACCAGGAAAGGTACCTCGCGAATGTAGGCTTCCAAGCCCTCGGCGGCGAGGGGTTCGTCTTCGACCACCAGGCAGTGCAGTTTTTTCATGTCGTCGGATTGTACAGATCGAGTTCCAGTTTCACCGAAAACAGCCCGTCCTGCTGCGCCACGTCCAGGCGATGGCTTGGATAAAGGAGCTCCAATTGCCGCCGGACGTTCCGCAAACCGATCCCGTCAGAAGCCGGGGCCGACTGCCCGTCGACCGTATTTCTTACGGAAAAGGTAAAGCGACCGCCGCGTTCGCGCAGGGTCATGGATATCTCCGGGCGGCCGGTGCTTTCCGAGGCGCCGTGCTTAAAGGCGTTTTCCACCAACGGCAACAACAGCAAAGGGGCGATCGGCGCCCGCTCATTGTCCAACTCCACCTCGAACTGCAGTTGCAACCGCTCATCGTAGCGCAGGCGCTCCAACTCCAGATAGTCGCGGATCACCTGCACCTCCTGTCGCAAGGGAATGCGATCGCTGCCGCACTCGTACAACATGAACCGCAGCAGCCCGCTCAGCTTCAATATGGCCTCCGGCGTATCCTCGCTGCGCTTGCGTGCCAGGTGGTAGAGGTTGTTCAGGGTGTTGAACAGGAAATGGGGGTTGGTCTGCGCGCGCAGGAAATGTAGTTCGGACTGTAGTTTCTCTTCGATCAGGCGCCGCTCGCGAACTTCCGATTGCTGCCGCAAGCGCAACAGCTTCAGGGCAATGGCCAAGCCGAGCAGGAACAGAATGTCGAGGGCATTGTACAGCCAGCGGAACAGGGCGATCCAGCCGTTCGCGGCCTCTCCCGGGGCGCCGATGCCATACACCTGGGGGTAAAGGAAGCGGTACCAGACGAGCTGCGATAGTGCGGTGGCCACGAAGGCCACCAGCAGGATCTGCCCGGCGAAGATCAGCAGCCGCTGCAGACTGAAGCGCTCGGGCAGAAGCCGGTATAGCACCAGATAGACGGCCGAGGCTTTGATCGGCAACAGGCAAAGCTGGGCAAAGTACGCCATGCCGAAGCGCGACCACATACCGAGTCCGTCGAAACTCGAACCCGACAAGGGTGCGCCCAGGTAGCCGTCGTACAGGATGTAGGCCAGCCAGAACCCGAGGTGCAGCAGGAGGCGTCTGTTTTTCATCACAAACGATAAAGGTCGGAATTTTTCCTGCTTGCACGCGCCCCGGCCGCCCAACGACCGCTTCCGACGGCCGAACGACGCCTTGCGCCGCAAAGCGTTGTCCGTACCATCGTACAGGGCCTTCTTACCAATTTCCGACGGCCAGCCGCTGGGCAGACTAGTTTTGCCTGCATCCGCACATAGCGGAATTAACCGACAGCGGGGCCGGCGGGCCAAATGAAAACCATCTACAACG
>JAGQXA010000954.1 GCA_020436865.1 Saprospiraceae bacterium
TGCTGCACTTCCACCAATGCCGTAAAGATCATCGAGAGTATACCGGCCGATCAGCCCATTATCTTTGCGCCCGATATCAATCTGGGACGTTTCCTGCAGAAAAAGACCGGGCGGGAAAATATGGTGCTCTGGAACGGCGCCTGCATGGTGCACGAGATCTTCTCGCACGAAAAGATCGTCAAGCTGAAGATGCGACACCCCAATGCCCGTTTTATCGCGCATCCGGAATGCGAGACGCACATCCTGGAAATGGCCGACTTCATCGGCTCGACGACCGGCCTGCTGCGTGATACGATGGAGAACGAAGCGACCGAATTCATCGTCGCCACAGAGGTGGGGATCATCCATCAGATGCAGAAGAGATCGCCGCACAAAACCTTCATCCCGGCCCCGCCAGACAATACCTGCGCCTGTAACGAGTGCCCGCACATGAAGCGCAATACGCTGGAGAAGCTCTACCTCTGCATGGAGCACGAACAACCCGAGATCATCCTGCCCGAATGGGTGATCGAACAGGGCCGAAGCTCCATCGACCGCATGCTCGAGATCTCAGCCCGGGCCGGACTGTAAGCGGCCGTACCCTCATTAAGAACGACGAAGCGGATAACACATCGGTGTTTTTGCCGTTTAAAGGTGTAACTTTGCGTCCTGATTCCAAAACCGCACTAACGCCATGATGAAGAAACTACTCTTTTCGCTGCTGATCGGGTTGTTCTGCCAGCTTTCCTTTGCCCAGCAAGGTTGGGAAGCCGGCGGTTGGGCCGGCATTTCCTACTACTTCGGCGACCTCAACACCAATTTCGATCTTGGGCAACCCAATCTATCCGGCGGATTGATCGCGCGCTATAACTTCAATAATCGCATTGCCGCCAAGTTCTCAGCGAATTACGGCTTCGTGGAGGCCTACGACTCGCGCTCGGAAAACATCTACGAGCAGGCTCGTAACCTCAGCTTTCAGTCGAACATTCTGGATGGCACCTTTCAAATGGAATTCAATTTCTTTCCCTATAACCACGGCAGCAAGGACGAATTCTTTACTCCCTATCTCCTCGCCGGTTTTTCCGTCTTCTATTTCAACCCGAAAACAGAGTACGAAGGCGAGCTGGTCGAATTGCGTCCTCTCGGTACCGAAGGCCAGTTCAAAGGTGAGGAATACTATACGGTCACCGGCGCTCTGTCCTACGGCGGCGGCATCAAGATCGACCTGAGCTACCGCTGGAGCCTCAACCTCGAGATCAACGCCCGTCGCACCTTCACCGACTATCTCGACGACGTCAGCACGGTCTATCCCGACAAGGACGACCTCGAACAATTACGTGGGGAACTGGCCGTTGCGCTCACCGACCGATCGATCCCCATCCCCGGGGTCAATGCCGAAGAGATCGGCGAGCCCGGCCGGCAGCGCGGCAATAGCCGCGACAAAGACACCTACGTTATGGTGGGCCTTGGAGTGCTGTACTATTTCGGCGACCTGCGCTGCCCAACGTATGGGAGGAGATGAAAGTAGAAAGATGAAAGATAAAAGAGGGGAGCAGGCATCCCTAATACCGGTCCGAGCGGCGCAAGCGCTCGGACCGGACTTCTTTCATCTTTCTACTGCTCAGTACGTTACCTTCACCAGCTTTAGCCGGTTGCGCCGTTCGCTAGGCACGATCAGGGCATTGGAAGCCACTTGTATGGCATCGGTAAA
>JAGQXA010000227.1 GCA_020436865.1 Saprospiraceae bacterium
GTGCCGGCACGCCAGTCTCCGTACATGATCTGCTCACCGATGTGGCAGGATTTTACTGTGACACGACGGTATTGGCCAACGAATGTCTGTTCATCGATTGCATCGACCTGCGGGTGAGCGACACCACTTATACGCCGATCGAGGAAACGATCTGCGCAGGCGATACGCTTTGGTTCGGCGAGCGGTTCTATCTGGATCCCGGGGTCTATTTCGACACCTTGACCGGCCTGTCCGGTTGCGACAGCGTTTTCCGGATCGAGTTGCAGAATTTCCCGATTCCGGGAATTGTAGTAGACCCACCGAATGCCAATATTCTGCTCGGCGAGTCGGTGGCCCTGTCGGTCGAAGGAGAGGGCGTTTCCTTCTTCTGGGAGCCGGGCAGTTCTCTCAGCTGCCAAGAGTGCCCAACCCCCCTAGCTACTCCGGAGGAAAGCACGGAATACCTGCTGACCGTAGTCGATGAGTATGGATGCAGCCGCACGCTGTCCGTACCGGTAACAGTCTCGGTGATCTGTGATGTATCCTTGGTAGAGATCCCCAACGCCTTTACGCCCGACGGTGATGGCGTCAATGATGCATTCGGCTTGCTGGTCGGCGAAAATCTCGTAGAGGTACGTTCTCTAGAGATCTGGAATCGATGGGGGGAGGCCGTTTACTCCGGCGCCGGGCCAACTGCCCAATGGGACGGCACACAAGACGGCGAGCAGGCAAATATGGACGTCTATCTTTACCGGATCCAATTCTATTGCCCGATCGACGGCGCCGAACAAACCCGTACCGGTGAAGTCCAGTTGATCCGGTGACTTTCGATTCTGTTTTGACGATAATTACTTATCTTCAATTCTGTTTTATGCCGGCCACGCTCGCTTGAGTATAAGACTACCATTTGAGTATGTTTCCTCACAAAAACCCCAAAAATGAAACGTTTCATCCTCCTTCTGCTCTGTTGTTCCCCGGCCTTAATCTATTCTCAGAAAGTTCCGCTTAAGTGGGGCAAGGTGCCGGACGAAGATCTGCAAATGACGGTTTATCCGCTCGACACCGCCGCCGAGGCGGTCATTCTGGAGGACTACGCCGAACTGGTCTTTGATCTTTCCGACGGAGATCCGAAGTACCGCTTCGAGCATCACCGCCGGATAAAGATCCTGAAGCGTTCCGGATTCGATCAGGCCGACGTTAGCATCCCCTTTTACCGCAAGGGCCGCCTCGAAGAGGTGCGCAGCCTGAAAGCTCAAATCTTTGCTCCGGACGGCAGCAGTCAGGAGGTCGACAAGAAGGACGTGTTTGAAGAGGAGATCGACGAGCGCTGGAGCGCCCATAAGTTCACCTTTCCAAATGTGCAGATCGGTTCGGTGATCGAGTATCGCTATCAGCTCATCAGCACCTCTATTCTGGATCTGCGGGAATGGTATTTTCAATCGACCATCCCGGTACGCTGGAGCGAACTAAGGATGGAAATCCCGGAATGGTATCACTACGTCACGCTAAACCAGGGACGCGAGCTCGACATCCAGGAAAGCGACGTACAGCTGGCCTTGATCACCATCCCCAACTACGTGCCGGGCTACTTGCCGGGCAATGACGACTACCAGCAGAAGGGTCTGGAGCGCATACAGGCCAACGTGCGCAAAGCCCGCTTCGTCATGAAGGAGGTGCCGGCCATGCATCCGGAAGCCTATATCACCACGATCAAGGACTATCTGGCGCGCATTCGTTTTCAGTTGCAGGCGGTCCAATTTCCGCGGAGCGGCTATCAACCGGTGATGTCGTCATGGGAGGAAGTGGCCAAAGACCTGCTGGAAGACAACCAGTTCGGCGAACAATTCCTGAAAGGCCGGCATTTCGACAAGCCCTGGGCTGCCGTGAATCCTCTGATCAAGGACCTGTCGAGTGATGCCGATAAGATGAAGGCCATCTATGAGTTCGTCTGCCGCGAATTGAAGTGGGATGGAACCTATACGTACTGGGTTCGCGATTCAGACCTCGATGAATGTTACGAAAAACGTTCGGCCTCCAGCGGCGAGATCAACCTGCTGCTATTGGGCCTGCTCAAAGAGGCGGGCATTAGTGCTCACCCGGCATTGATCAGCACGAGGGACCATGGAAAAATGATCCAGATCTATCCCATCCTGGACCAGTTCAATCACGTGCTGGTAGTCGCGGAGATCGACGGCGCTCCTTGGCTACTCGACGCCGTCGATGCCGCCTTTCCTCCCGGCTATCCGACCGAAAACTCCCTGAACCATTTCGGTTGGCTGA
>JAGQXA010000955.1 GCA_020436865.1 Saprospiraceae bacterium
AGAAGATGGAGAGGAGGTCTGGTTTGCCGTGGACGACGAGGCTTGCCGTCGTTCTTTGAGCCTTTATGGGCTGTTATACCTGGGAGCCCCCCCCGAAACTACCCCGGAGCGTCCGTCGGGATTGGTGCTCGCCGACCGGGCCAACCGCGCTCGATTGCAAGCTCAGGCAGGCGTACCGATCCGCGAGACCTTTCAAAACGGCTGGTCGAAACCATTCCAACCCGATACGCTTTGGTTGTTGCGTTACTCAGGCGGATTGATAGATGATGAACAGTAAGATCAGCAGTACTACGGTGGCAATAGCAATGACCATCATGATCTTGCGGCCTTCCTTTTCCTGCTTGGCGGCCATTTTACGTTTGCGCTTGGAGGTTGACATAGCGATGGATTTGTAGAACTTAAATGTAGCGATTCTTGCCTAATCTTCCAACAAGCATTACCGGGATTGCTGCTCGTAGAATTCCACGATCCTCGGATCGACGAGGATGTCCTCCATGCGCAATTTTTCTTTGAGCACGATCCCTTCCAGAGTTCGGCACCGGCTCAGCGCTACATAGGTTTGCCCGTGTTCGAAGGCTCCGCGACCGAGGTCGATCACAGCGCGGTCGAAGGTCTTCCCTTGCGCCTTATGAATGGTAATGGCCCAGGCCAGTTTGAGAGGGTACTGAGTGAAGGTGCCGGCCACTTCCGTTTCGATCTTGTCGGGATCCGTTTCGCTGGTCCGGTACTTCAGGATCTCCCATTCTATCGGTTGGACCGTCAATTCCTGCGCAGGGCCGTTCGATCCCTGGAGCCGTACGCGGATCTCGTCGGAACGCAGATGGGTCACCCGGCCGATCGTGCCGTTTACGTATTGCCGTTCGGGGTCGTTGCGCAGGAACATGACCTGTGCTCCTTCCTTCAGCGCCAACTGGGCTTCGGTGGGAAAGAGGGCCGGGTTGAATTGCCCCGTTACCTTGGCGGGAAAGGACACGGCCGGAGTTTCCAGCTTGTCGAGTTCCGTGCGATTGATGCGGTCGACGGTGGCATTGCGCGCAGAAAGGGTGATGAATAGCCCGGCTTCGTCGAAACCGGGCAGATAGCGCCGGTTCAACTCTTCGAGCGTATCGTAGTCGGCACGGTTGAGGCGGACGGCCTCCAGCAGGCGGAGGAAATGTCGCTCCTCCTGGCGGTATACCTGCTGTAACTCGATCATTTCCATGCGAAATCCGCCCTGCAACACCTGGGCCGAGAAGAAGTACGGGCTGTCGTAATACGTGCGAAACAACTGACGTTCGGCATCGGATGAAACGACCGGCGGCAACTGGAACAGATCGCCGAAAAAGACCATCTGAACCCCACCGAAGGGGGCCGGATTCTCGCGGTTGACCCGCAGGAAAAGATCGATGTGGTCCAACAGGTCTGCCCGCACCATCGAGATCTCGTCGATCACCAACACGTCCAGATTTTCGTACAGCCTTCGATTCCGGCGTTTCCTGATGTCGGAGGGAGAAAGCAAGCGGGGTGGAAATCCAAAAAAGGAATGGATCGTTTGGCCGCCGACATTGAGAGCGGCCACTCCGGTGGGCGCCAGAACGACGGTCTTCTTCCGCGTTGAACGTTGAAAGAGCTGCAAGAGGGTCGACTTGCCGGTGCCGGCCCGCCCGGTGATAAAGGCATTGGCATCTGTTCGCTCGACCAGGTCGAGGGCGTACTGAAAATCGGGGCTAAGCTTGAGTGGTTCTCTCTCCAGGGCCATACCTCCTCCAGTTAGCGTTTACGGACATTCTCCTTCGTGCCAGGACAGGATGCCGGCCTTTTCCGCTTCGCAGATGTTGCCGTAGGTCTTTCCGTTACACCCGCAGACGGGCTTCCAGTTTTCCGGACAGCCTCTGTCGGGGTCAACCCGGTCTTTGTCGAAACAACCTTCACACGGTCCATCGAACCAACTCACCAGCCCGGCATTGCGGGCCGTGCAGGCGTTGGGATAGGTCAGGCCATTACAGCCGCACACAGGCTTGTACAGATCCGGACAAGGCTGCATGTTGCGCTGCGCCGGATCGATACAGGGGTCGCACGGACCTTCGACAAATGATCGCAGCCCATGTCGTTCGGCCACGCAGGGATTCGGATAGGTCTTTCCGTCGCATCCGCACACGGGGCGATATTCGCGGGTACACATGGCGAGAGTGTCGACCCTGGCCGGGTCGATACAGGGCGTCTCCCCGGGATCGCATTTACCCAGAAAAAAAGCGGGAAAACTCAGCAGAGCGAAGAAGGTGAATTTCGACATATCCGGTTGGCTAAGAGCCTGTTGGGGGATTTAATTCTGGCCTACAAACGGCAAATTTTCTTTCATCCTGCCCCGACATAATATGTGCGGGGTAAACTGTTAAATTTTTCGCCGGATTGCCCGCATCCGACTCCAAAATTTGCCTTGGCTGAAACAAAATTTGCTCGTTTTCGACTCATAATAAATTCCCCAA
>JAGQXA010000228.1 GCA_020436865.1 Saprospiraceae bacterium
AACGTCAGCAAGAAAAAGTGGGGCATTTTCGGTAAAAAGGACCGCATTAAAAGGTCTGCAACCCTCTCCGGTTAAGCTTCGGCCAGGGCTTCGGTATCGACGGAAGAGGATTCCGCATCCGCAGCATCATCTTCTTTCCCCTCTGTATCGTCTTTCTCGACGCGCAGGTTGTCGATGATGAATTCCTGACGGTCGGGAGTGTTCTTCCCCATGTAGTACTCGAGTACCTGGTCGAGATCGGTATCCTGCCGCAGGGAAACCCGTTCCAGTCGAATATTATTGCCGATGAAATCGCCGAACTCCGAGGGCGAGATCTCTCCCAGGCCCTTGAAGCGCGTGATCTCGGGTTTGCCCTTGAGCTTCTCGATCGCCGCCTGCTTCTCGGTTTCATTGTAGCAGTAGATGGTCTGGCTCTTATCGCGGACGCGAAACAGAGGAGTCTCCAGGATATGAAGATGTCCGGCCCGCACCAGGTCGGGGAAAAACTGCAAAAAGAAGGTAAGCAGCAACAGGCGTATGTGCATGCCGTCGACATCGGCGTCGGTCGCGATCACCACCCGGTTATAGCGCAGATCCTCGAGCCCGTCTTCAATGTTGAGCGCATGCTGCAACAAATTGAACTCCTCGTTCTGATACACGACCTTCTTGGAGAGCCCGTAGCAGTTCAGGGGCTTGCCGCGAAGGCTGAACACGGCCTGGCTTTGCACATCGCGCGCTTTGGTGATCGATCCGCTGGCCGAGTCGCCCTCCGTGATGAATATGGTGGAAGCCTCGCGCAACTCGTCGCCGACGCTGCGGCTGCTGTCGTTATAGTGCACGCGGCAGTCGCGCAGTTTCTTGTTGTGCAGGTTGGCCTTTTTGGCTCTTTCGTTCGCCAGTTTCTTGATCCCGGCGATCTCCTTGCGTTCGCGCTCCGACTGATTGATCCGCTTCTGCAGTTCTTTGGCTATTTCCGGGTTCTTGTGGAGGAAGTTGTCGAGCTCCTTCTTTACGAAATCATTGATGAAGGTACGGATCGTAGGGCCATCGGGTCCGACATCGGTCGAACCTAGTTTGGTCTTGGTCTGCGATTCGAAGACCGGCTCTTCGATGCGCACGCTGACTGCGGCGATGATGGAGCCCCGTACGTCTTTCGGATCGTAGTTCTTGTTGAAGAACTCGCGCACGGTACGAACGACCGCCTCCTTGAAGGCGTTCAGATGCGTGCCGCCTTGGGTGGTATGCTGACCGTTGACGAACGAATAGTACTGTTCTCCGTAATGCTGGCCATGGGTCATGGCAATTTCGATATCATATCCCTTCAAGTGGATGATGGGGTAGCGCAACTGCTCGTTCGGCGTTTTCCGGCTGAGCAGGTCGAGCAGGCCGTCCTTCGATTGCAGGATCTTCCCATTGAGGTTGATCTTCAGTCCGGCATTGAGATAGGCGTAGTTCCACAGCTGGTCCTCCAGAAACTCCTGCCGGAATCGATAGCTCTTGAAGATCGAAGGGTCGGGATGGAAGATCACGCGGGTGCCGTCGGGCTCGTCGGTTTTCTGCACCTTGTGGTCCTTCACGATTTCCCCCTGCTCGAATTCGGCCACCTTCATCTTTCCCTCGCGGACGGCCTGCACCTTGAAGTACGACGAAAGGGCGTTCACTGCTTTGGTGCCGACCCCGTTCAGACCGACCGACTTTTTAAAGGCCTTCGAATCGTACTTGCCGCCCGTGTTGATCTTCGACACGCAGTCGATCACCTTGCCCAGAGGTATGCCGCGGCCAAAGTCGCGCACTTCGATCGTGCCGTCGCCCAGTTGAATGACGATCTCCTTCCCATATCCCATCACATACTCGTCGATCGAATTGTCGATGACCTCCTTGAGCAGGATATAGATGCCGTCGTCGGCCGAGGAACCGTCTCCCAACTTGCCGATGTACATGCCGGGGCGCATGCGGATATGCTCCCGCCAATCCAACGATCGTATGTTCTCTTCGGTATAGGTTACATTTGCCATACGTGCAGAAGTTACTAAAGGCGCTAAAGATAAAAAAAATCGCCCCCGACCGCGCATCCAATACCGGGGCTTTTTGTTATACCGACAACAGAACTACCCAAAAGGCGTCAGGGGACCGGCTCCCGGCAGAAAGTACACAAAAATACGGTATTTTTTCAAAATTTTCAACAATTTGTTTTAGACCCATTGCATTTGTTTCAATCCGCATGAAGCAACGTCCAGACCTTCGACACCCGGCTATCCGGACCCTGCATCTGGCTGTTCTACAGGAATGGCGCTGGCAGATGGTCGCGCTCTTCCTCTTGCTCGGAGCGGGGGCAGCGCTGGTCTGCGTATTCTTCCGGCAAAATGCCATTCTCACGGCGATCGGACTGCTCTGTCTATTGGCGGCCATACGAAGTATGCGACAATTGGCCGGCAATTACCGGGTCGAGAACAACCGGCTGTTCCAACTTCTCTGCCGGCGTCCCGGCGAGATCGTCTGGATCTACTCGGTCGTCACCCAACGCATGCCGTTCGGACTGGAATTCACGCGGCACGGGATCTTGTATTTCAGGCTGCTCGACGGCGACCAAATATCCATCAGCCTGCCGGAAAGCCAGCTCCGCCTCGTCACACACTACCTGCGGCGTTGCCTGCCACATGCCACTTTCGGCTATAGTCGCGATCGCGAACAGTGGTATCTGGCCTCTCCGCATCTGCTGCTGCGGGAAGAACCCGGCGCCGGCAAGTGAGACAAGCGCCCCAACAAAACACCGCTTGGTTGGGATCCGATTCCTGAGGCACAATTCGTACCTTTCTTCCATGTTCCATTCCTTCCGTTCGAAGCTCTTTCGGCCGGTAGATATCGCTTCGCTGGTATTCTTCCGGATCGCCTTCGGCCTGCTCCTGTGTATCGACCTCGCGGAGAGTTGGATCACCTACGGCCTGTTGCAGGGCGCATACGACCCGGAGCGGTTCCGCTTCAAGTACTTCGGCTGGGAATGGGCCGAGCCGCTTCCCGAGCCCTGGCTTTCACTCGTGTTTTGGATCGGCATGTTGTCGGCCCTGGGCATAGCGGCCGGGTTTGCCTATCGCTGGACATCGCCCCTGGCAGCCCTCGTATTCGGATATGTCTTTCTGCTTGAAAAGTCGCATTACCTCAATCACGGCTACCTGATCTGCTGGATCGCCGGATTGATGACCTTCCTGCCAGCCAACCGCGCCTTCTCGGTCGACGTAGCGCGCAGTCCGGACCTGCGCCGCAGGCAGATCCCATTCTGGTGCCTGTTCCTCTTGCCCTTCCTGATGGGTGTCGTGTATGTCTACGGCGGCCTCGCCAAATTGAATCCCGATTGGCTAAGGGGCGTCCCTCTCCTCTACTGGCTACAGCGACGGGCCGATCTGCCGGTCATCGGCCCCTTGCTCGCACAAGATTGGGTCGCCTACTTCATGAGCTACGGAGGACTCCTCCTCGACCTGTTCGTAGTGTTCTTCCTGTTACGCGCACGCACCCGCAACTGGGCGCTCGGATTCGTGCTCTTCTTCCACCTTTCGAATACGCTTATCTTCAACATCGGCGTTTTCCCCTGGCTTTCCATTGCGTTGACCCTCCTGTTCTGGCCACCGGATACGCCGCGCCGTTGGGTCGAGGGATTGGCCAGGCACTCCGCTTTTGTCGGCCGCCTAAAGGAACGCTGGCAACGCCATATATCGTCGTCCGAGGCCGGATCCCGGCCGCTCTGGCAAGCATCCATGCGGCTGCGACCCGCCATCGCCGGCGCCGTGGCCATGCTCTGTGCCTTCCACCTCCTGTACCCCCTGCGACACCACCTGATCCCCGGGCCGGTGGCCTGGACGGAAGAAGGTCATCGCTTCGCCTGGCGAATGATGCTGCGATCGAAGAACGGCGGCGGAGAATTCACCGTGATCGATACCAAGACCGGGGAAACATTCGCCGTAGACCCGGAAGATCATCTGCTGAAACGTCAGGCCCGCAAGCTATACACGCACCCCGACATGATCCTTCAATTCGCGCATTTCCTGCGCGACGAATGGATCCGGAAGGGCCATCCGGAGGTGGAAGTGTATGCCCGGATCCGCGCCCGCCTTAACGATCATGCTTATCAGTTTCACGTCGACCCGGAAATAGACCTGGCTTCCAGGGAATGGTCGCCCTGGCGGAAGTCGGATTGGATCACGGAAATGGCGGAAGAAAGTAGAAAATAGGGAGACGAAGAGCGTTCATGGATCGAAGAAGCGGATGATCAGCCCCCCTTCTCCGACGATCCAGCCTTCCTGCCCAACGACATGCACGTCGTAAAGATCGGCTTCCGGCAGATTTCCGGCCACCTGCCATTTGTCGCCGCCGTCGATGGTTTTCCAAAAAACGCCATGGTCGCCTACGATATATCCCCGGAATTCGTCGACGAAGAAGA
Organism: Saprospiraceae bacterium; assembly: GCA_020436865.1. Taxonomy (GTDB): domain Bacteria; phylum Bacteroidota; class Bacteroidia; order Chitinophagales; family Saprospiraceae; genus JAGQXA01. Next base: position 4,412 of record JAGQXA010000228.1, read on the forward strand.
CCGAACGAAAAGGCTCGCCAGCAGAGAACACTCCCCCGCCCTTGCGCAACCTTTCCCATCGATGCCCGCCATCTGTTGTTTTGATGATGGTGCCATTGAACCCGACGGCATAACCGACCGACGCACTCGGGAAGTGCACCGACCGGAAAAAGTCGCCGTCGATCGGATTGGGGGTCCAGGTCAGGCCCGCATCGTCGGAGCGCAGCACCAGCCCGTAGCCGACCGCATGTACCGTCTGCTCGTCGGAAAAGCAAACCCCGTTGAGCTCATGCTCATAGACGTGGATCGTATCCAGGTCCATGCCGGGTCCGATGCTCACGATCACGCCGTTGGCATAGGCCTGCCCCCCCACCATGACGCCCCGGCCGTCTTCGCGAAAAGAAAGGTCGCGCATCTGCTGCCATTCCGGGAAGCGAAAGAAATTCCAGTTGCCCGACGGTTCGTCTTTGCGGAACAGGTATCCGTCGATACCGGAACAATAGCCCCGTTGCCCCTCATCGAAATACAGCCCGTACAACAACTTATTGGTCAGGGAATCGGCCTGCCAGGTGATGCCGCCGTCGGCCGTGGATAAAGACACGCCCAAGGTCCACGTCTTCCCGCCGACCGCAAAACCATGTTGCGGATCGAGAAAAAAGACGCTGGTCAACAACTCGTCGGTGTTGGAGAGCTGTTGGTCCCACATGAGTGCGAGCTCCTCCTTACGGCAGGCCAGGAGCGACGTCAAGATCAAAACACCGATCGTCCAACGGAATACTGACATTCGATCTGTTCTTAAAACACCCCCAAAATACGGGAATCGCGGCGAAGATGGTAAAATTCATTCTCCTGCGCTCC
>JAGQXA010000229.1 GCA_020436865.1 Saprospiraceae bacterium
TCCGGCTATGGATACGTCGTTTCGAGTCCCTCCGGCCCGCCGCTTTGGCGCGCATTTATCATTCGACCTCGCCTTCAAGGAATCGTCGACTCCCGGTGGCCCGAAGCAACCCATTTATATCGGGGCGGTGGCCGGAACTTTCAAATTAAATGAATTTAACCACCTTTATCTGGGACTGGGGTACGAATACCACCGTTCTGTCTATAATTTTGCCCTGCATACCTATGCGTTCGACACCCGGAAGGAGGCCCGACAGGGCGCCACGCGTTGGATGGTGTTTCTGGCCGATGAATTCCTTTTCGGCTCTTTGGGCGTCATGCTGCAGGCCGGATATTATGTGAGTCCCAAGTCCGTGCTCATTTCCAAGCCGATCTACAGCAAGCTCGGCATCCGATATTATCTTCCGGCGGTGGGCAAACCCGCAACGCAGTTCTACGTCGGTATCTACCTGAAAGCCCATGCCTTTACCGCCGAATACATCGGATTGGGGATGGGGGCCAGGCTTTAAAAACCTAGCGGTCGGAAGGCTATAGCGATCGGAACGCTTTCTTAGCGTTCCGACCGCTAAAGAAATTCGATGAAAACAAATTTCGATTCACTACTGGCCACACTTGGCGCTTCGCTGTTTTTCTTCACGACACTCTCAGCCCAGGAGGCCGGAATGCCGGAGCTCGTGCTGATCCGGGGCGACACCTTCCAAATGGGCGACACGAAGAAAGCCGACGGCCCGATCCACGAAGTCGTCTTGAGCGATTTCTATTTGGGCAAACATGAAGTGACCTTCGAAGAATACGATCGCTACTGCGAAGCCGAACAGCTCGAAAAGCCGACCGACGACGGCTGGGGCCGCGGCTCCCGGCCGGCGATCTACGTAAGCTGGCACGATGCGATCGGATACTGCAACTGGTTAAGCCGCCGGCACGGCTACGAGCCGGTGTACTCGACTGACGGGGCGGCGGTAACAGCCAACTGGGAAGCCGACGGTTTTCGCCTGCCCACCGAGGCCGAATGGGAGTTTGCCGCCCGGAGCGGAGGACAGGACGAACGGTGGGCCGGCGTTTCCTACGAAAAAGGTCTGTATCGCTTTGGCAACTACGACGAAGGCGGCGAACGCGACGGTTACCGTACAACTTCGCCCGTGGGCTCTTTTCAGCCAAACGGTTTGGGTTTGTACGACCTCAGCGGCAATGTCAACGAATGGTGTTGGGACTGGTACGATGCGTACTATTATGAAGTCAGTCCGGCGAGCGATCCGCGCGGGCCGGACGCCGGCCAGGAGAGGGTCATGCGCGGCGGCTCCTGGATCGCCTATGCCAATACCTGTCAAACAACCCATCGCCGCTGGAGCAAGCCGGATCACCGGTATAATTTCATCGGGTTTCGGGTTTGCCGGAAAGGAGAGTAGTACCCTTCCGCCATTTCTCCCGTCATAAGCTTGGAACAATTAGCCGGCTCACTAGCAAGGATGTTACAATTCTATTAATTTTATACCCGGCAATACCAAATAGGCCTCTTTCGACATTCGTTACAGGCTGGGGCTCGGCCGAGCCGAGGTTCCGATTCACTTACGACAAATTCGATTAGTATGTTTGCCAAAAAAATGCTGCTATTGTTTTCCTTTCCGATCCTGTTTGCCGGCCTGAGCTGCAACATGAAGGGCGGGCAGGGGATCAACTTCTTCTCCGTACAGGACGATATTGCCCTCGGCGAGCAGGTCAGCCAGGAGATCGACTCTAATCCGAAGGAGTTTCCGCTTTTGCCGGAGAAAGGGAACGAAGAGATCTACAGCTACATCCGCGGGCTGCGCGACAAGATCCTCAACACCGGCCGGGTGGCCTATCGCGATGAGTTCGCCTGGGAGGTCAAGATCATCAAAGACGACGAAACGCTGAATGCCTTTTGTACGCCGGGCGGACACATCTACGTCTACACCGGCCTGATCAAGTTTCTCGATTCCGAAGATCAGCTGCTCGGCGTCATGGGCCACGAGATCGCTCATGCCGCCATGCGTCACTCGACCCGCCAGCTGACCAAGATCTACGGCATCCAGATCCTGGCTTCGATCGTCACCGGCAAATCGGACCCCGGCCTGGTCGAGCAGATCGCCCTGGGCCTGGCATCGCTCAAATTCAGTCGCTCGCACGAGACGGAGGCCGACTCCTATTCGGTCGAATACCTCTGCGGCACGACCTACAATGCCGCCGGCGCAGCCGGATTTTTCAAAAAATTAGAAGGTCAGTCGCAGCCACCGGAATTTCTCAGCACCCACCCGAATCCGGGCAACCGGGTCGAGAACATGGAAAAGCAGAAGCAGGAAAAGGGCTGTAAAGGAAACCTGACAAACGAAAGCAAGTACGCTCAGATCAAGGCGCTGCTGTAGGAAGAATACCGATAGCGAAGGGTTTTGCCAAACAAAACCCTTCGCTTGACCTGAAAGAGAAAACACCTAAGATTTTATTAACCATCGAGGGGGGCGAGAAACCGATTATGAGCTGTAGAGTCGTTGCTACGTTACTGCTGTGTGGAGTGCTTGTCGTACAGCACGCCACCGCCCAGAAGCTGGAAAAACTTTCGGCGCAGATCAATACCGTCGAATATGATGAGATCGCGCCGGTGTTGAGCCGCGATGGCAATACCCTTTACTTTACCCGCGTGGGTTCACCCGATTTTTGCCGGGAGTTGCTGGTCGATGGCCAGGATGTGTCACAATCCGACCCCGATGGCTACGGAGTCCAACTTCAGAAGGCCTACGAGAGCATTTCCGGCCGAAATATTGCCGATCCGGTGATCTCCGATTTCAATCAAGACGTGTGGATCGCTGAAAGCCGGCTCGATTTTTTCGATCTGGTCTCCCATCCGGGCGGCCCACTCAATAATGCCCTTCCCAATAGCATCTGCGCTCAAACGACCCAACCCAACGAATTCGTAGTGATCAACCAATTTCCGCGAAAAGGTGGAATGGCGCCGGGCTTCAGCCTGATCCGGCAACTACCCGACGGTGGCTGGTCGTACCCCGAACCTCTCTCCATCAGGCATTTCTATACCAATAGCCCAGGCATCAACCTGACGCTGAGCGGCGACGGCACGGTCATGATCCTGGCCCTGCAACGCGAAGACAGCCGCGGCCATACCGACCTCTATGTAAGCCTGCTCGAATCCGACGGCAGCTGGAGTACGCCGCAATCGCTCGGGGTTTCGGTCAACAGCAGCTATCGCGAAACGAGTCCGTTCCTGACCGAAGATCTACGGACGCTCTACTTCGCTTCCGACCGGCCCGGAGCGCAGGGCCTGGATATCTATTCAGCCGAGCGCACGGGAGGCTGGCAACAGTGGTCGACCCCCAAACGCCTGCAGGCGCCGATCAACTCGGCAGCCGATGAAAGCCAGCCCTTTTTCCATGCCGGCACCGGCTTCCTCTATTTTTCCTCCGGCCGCGACGGCACCCGCGACCTCTTCCGCTACCTCCTCAAGGAGCCGGAAGGCCAGGACGAGGTGGTGGTCACCGGCCGGATTCTCAACTCCGCGACGAAGGAACAACTGCCTGCACGCATCCTGCTGGATTTCGGCGAGGAATTCGACGACGACGATTTCTACCTGTCGGCCGACGGCAATTTCCGGCTACGGCTGCCCAAAGGCAAAACGATCCAACTGCTGCCCGAGAAACGCGACTTCATCGGCCAGCCGGTACAATTGGCCTACAACGACGAATACTATTTCTCCATACCGGAACTCGTGCTCTTCCTCGATCCCATCCGCGAGAATGCCCAGATCTCGCTGCGCCCGATCTATTTCCACCGCTCCAAACCCATCATCCTGACCCGCTCCTATGGCGAGCTCGACCGCCTGGCCCGGATCCTGATCGACCGGCCCGACATCCACATCCGGATCGAGGGACATACCGACAATCAGGGGCCGGTCAAGGCCCTGCAGAAGCTTTCGGAAGAGCGGGCCGAAGCGGTGCGCGACTACCTCGTAAGGCAAGGCATCGCCCCGGAGCGCATCGAAACCAAGGGCTTCGGCGCCAGCCGTCCGGTGACCGATAACGGTACCGAAGATCAGCGCGCCCGCAACCGGCGGGTAGATGTGCGCATCACCAAAGTGGACGAAGGAAATTAGGGTGCAATTGGCGTAAAACCCGTACCTTGCCCTCCCGTTTTTCCACCAAACCAGACCCACCATGGTACTACGCGGATTCGCAAAGCTGATCTCGGTTTTGTTCCATCCTTTGCTGATCCTGACCTACATGCTCGTATTGCTGCTGGCTGCCAATCCGTACCTGTTCGGAGTCAATCGTCTGCAAGACCGCATGCCTCTCATCCTGCTGATCTTCCTGTCGACCTTCGTCATTCCGACCATCGCCGTGTCCATGATGAAACTACTGGGGCTGGTCCGCACCCTTTCCCTCGAATCCCGAGAAGAACGGATCGGTCCGTACATCATCACCGGTATTTTCTACCTTTGGCTGTTCGTCAACTTCCTGCACGACCCAAGGGTTCCGGTCGCCTTTACTTCCTTTGTGCTGGGGGCCACCATTGGTCTGTTCCTGGCCTTTTTCATCAATATTTTTTCGAAGATCAGCGCCCATGCGGTTGGAATGGGCGGCCTGCTGGCCATGATCGTGATCACCATGTTCCTCTACAGCTACGACACCCTAACGGTCTATGCCGGCTGGTTCGGGCAGATCGAGATCAGTATGGCCACGGTGCTCATCCTGGCCATCTTGCTGGCCGGCATGGTAGGGACCAGCCGCTTGCTCTTGCAAGCGCACGATATGCAGGACCTGTCCGGCGGATTTTTGGTGGGATTCGTCTCGCAGTTCATCGCCTTGCAGATCCTGCTCTAACCAAATACAAAGCCAATCGATATGAAAAACAGCAAACGGGCAGTGGTCGTCGGAGCCGGATTGGTCGGCTCGCTTTGGGCGATCCTGCTGGCCAAACGCGGCTACGAAGTGGATGTGTACGAACGGCGCCCCGACGTGCGTCGCATGGGCTTCCTCGGCGGCCGTTCCATCAACCTCGCCATGAGCGACCGCGGTTGGCGGGCCATCCAACTGGCCGGTATCGAAGATCAGATCAGATCCGTGGCCATCCCGATGCCGGGGCGAATGATGCACAGCGAAGA
>JAGQXA010000956.1 GCA_020436865.1 Saprospiraceae bacterium
GGGGAGGACGACTCGATGGAAGAAGAGGAAGATACCGGCAGCTAAACTCTTTGCGAAACGACCGGTCGGACCGCTCCCAGCGGTCCGACCGGTATTCCATGCTCAAACAGCGGCTGATGATCCGTCTTGGAAATTTCCAAAATATTGTCGTTTGAGTATATTTGGCCATGGGCGCAAAAAACATCTTCATTTCATACAGCTGGAAAGACAAGGCAACCGTCGATCCGATCGACGAGGCCTTCCGGGCCATCGGTATCGACCTCATTCGCGACGAACGACATTTGGGTTACCTGGGGAGCATCAAGGAATTCATGCGTCGGGTGCGGGAGGAAGATTTCGTCATCATGGTCATCAGCGACGCCTTCCTGCGTTCGTCCAATTGCATGTTCGAAGTGATGGAAATGCTGGATTCGGAACGCTTTCAGGAGCGCTTACTCCCCATTCATCTCGATGGCGCCGATATCTTCACGGCCAAGGGCCGGCTAACGTATATCAAGTTCTGGGATCACGAACTGAAGGAGGCGAACGAAACCTACCGGGAGCTGACGGATATTTCCCGGACGAACACCATCATGGAAGAACTCAACCACTTCCGCAACATCCGGTCCAATATCGACCGCTTTTTTGAGGTTGTGGCCGACATGAACATCTGGCCGCTCGAAAAGCTACAGGCACAACAGTATCTTCCCATCATCAATCTCATCGGTAAAAAAAAAGCGACGGATGAAAGTCCGGGAAAAAACGGGTTGGATCTGGTAGAAAGCTATCAGCAGGTACTGCGGATCCAATCGCTCGACGACCGGGAAGAGCAGGAGATCGCCCTCTTTCGACTGCTCCGGGAATACCCGGAACACAAACCGGCCCTCTTTCTCAAGGCATACCTTTCCGGAGAGGATCGTCAATATCTTCTGGCGCGATTTCTCTACGAGGAAGTTCTAAAGCTCGACCCCCGCGATGAAGCGGCGCACCTCAATCTGGGCGTCATGCTGGCTGGCCGAGAAGAGAACAAGCTGGCTGAAAAACACTACAAGAAGGTACTGGAGATCAATCCTCAAAATGTTCGGGCCCATTGGTATCTGGCCGATATCTATACCAAAGACCTCGAATATGAAAGGGCGCGGTATCGCCTGGAGAAGGCAGTAGAACTCGATCCCTCGAACCTCGATCTACACATCGCTCTCGGAGAACTCTTCAAGGACTGTCTGCATAAATACGACCAGGCGCTTGGCTGGCTGGAAAAGGCCTTGATCCTCGATCCGCAGAACGCCGGTCTTCTGATGCTGGCCGGGGATACCTGCCGGCTGGCCGGTTCAGAGGAAAAAGCCTTGTCCTACTACCGCCGTACCCTGGAGCTTAACCCGTTGCATATCGGTGCGTCCCAGCGGATCGCCGAACTCCAGGGGCAATTGCAAACCTATGCCGTGAACGTGCCGGAGACGGCGCCCGCACCGGTCATCGAGGAGCCCCTTCTCTTCGTAAGATCGCTGAAGGAGTTTGTTGTCGTACGCTCTCCGATGGTGGGTGAATTCTATCGCGGGCGGGTCACCGTAGTCGGTGGAGGAGGATATTACCATACGGATTACGGTTATTATAAGGATGAAAAAGTGCCATTTTTTGCGCAGGTAGGCGACTTTGTCAGAAAAGCTGATATCATCTTTACGATCGCGGCCATGGGCCTAGCCAACGAGATCGAAACGGAACACGAAGGAGTCGTCCTGCAATTCTTCGTCGAGGACGAGCAGCCCGTCGAATACGATCAGCCGCTCTTACTGATCGATCCCCAGGCTACGAATGAACCCCTGCTTCTGCAACACGGGCTGCTGGAAATTCGCTCGCCCATGGTCGGATCCTTTTACCGTGGCTGGCCCGGAGATATGCCTGCCGATCCCAACTACCACGGGAGCCATGAGGACCCGTCAGAAAGCAAAACCCCGCCCTTCTTTCAGGTCGGCGACGACGTCAGAAAAGGCGAAAC
>JAGQXA010000230.1 GCA_020436865.1 Saprospiraceae bacterium
ACTGGGATGAGCTGAACGAGCGCACCGACAAGAGCGCGATCAAGTACCAGGCCAGCTTGTTCAACGGGGTCGGCCGCGTCTATGCGCCTCGTTACCGGCAGGCGCACATTTATTCGTACTTCACGGAGGATACGACCTCCGCGCTGGAGGCTTTCGATCTGGCATACCAGGATGTGAAGGCGGCCTTCGAGTATTATCTCGAGCACTACAATCAGGGCCGGCCGATCATCATCGCGGCTCACAGTCAGGGGGCGACCCACGGCAAGCGCCTCCTCAAGGAATTCTTCGATGGGAAGCCGTTGCGCAACCGCCTTGTGGTCGCCTATCTGGTGGGCATGAATATCGAAAAGGAGGAGTTCGTCACCATCCCTCCTTGCCAGGAGCCGTATAGCACGGGCTGCTTCTGCAGCTGGCGAACATTCCGCTACGGCAAGGAACCCAAGAAATACGTGTCGCCCGACATTGCCGTAACCAACCCCCTGAGCTGGAAGACCGACGGCGGATCCGTGCCGCGCAGCGAGAACAAAGGCGCGGTATTGAAAGACTTCGAGCGCGTCCGGCCGGCCGTGTCTTCGGCCAAGGTCGTCGAACAGCTCGGCATTCTTTGGACCCACCGACCGCGCTTTTTCGGCAGTTTCTTCTTTTTCAACGGCAACTACCACGCAGGCGACTTCAATCTGTACTATCTCGACGTGCGGGAAAATGCCAGGGAGCGGGTCGGTGCGTTCTGGAAATAGCGGTCGGAACGCTTCAAGCGTCCCGACCGCTATTTTCCCAAAAAAGCCGTAACTTCGGAGGCGTTTCCGAACCACACACTCCCCTTCATCATGCCTAAGATACTCAAGCGTTTTTTGCTGATCGCCGGGATCGTATTGGCGGTCTTACTGATCGGCGCCGTGCTGCTGGCCGGCGCCTTTGAAAAGACCATCGGCGAGCAGATCGTCGGCGAGATCAACAAGCAGATCACCTCCAATCTGACGGTCGGCGATTTCCACCTCTCGCTCATCCGGGCCTTTCCCTCCGCGGCCGCCAATCTGCAGGATGTCATCCTGGAAGACAACGCCGGAGGCGTTCTGCTCGAAGCCAAGGAAATCTCCTTCCGGATCGGGCTGTTCAGCCTGTTCGGTTCGCGCCTGAAGGTCAATTCCGTCGTGCTCAGCGACGGGGCCCTTAACGTGCAGATCGACGCCCGTGGCCGGGCCAACTACGACATTTCCAAACCCACCGGCGAAGGGGCCTCCGGGGAAGGGGGCAGTGAAACCGCCATCTCCTTAAAACAAGCCCGCCTGCGGGATATGCAGCTCATTTACGGCGACCGGCAGGCCCAACAGGAAATGCTGGTCGAAGCCCGCGACATGACCTTCTCCGGCGAGTTCTCTTCCACCCGCTTTACGCTCAACACCCAGGCCGACCTCTTCTCCGAGTTCGTCGAATTGGAAGGCACGCGCTACTTCGTGGGCAAGGAACTGGGCTACGATGCTCGCATGAAGGTGGACCTGGAAGCCGGGCACTACGACTTTGAAAAGGTGCAGGTGCAGGTCGAAGACAATACCTTCAACATGGATGGCTACTACCACCAGGAACCCGAGCTGACCGACGTCGATATCCTCCTGACCAGTGAGAACAGCAGCCTGGAGGCCATCGTGCAACTCCTGCCGGCCCAATTACTCCAGTCCTTCGGCGATCTGTCGAGCAAGGGAACCTTTTTCTTTGACGCGGCCGTGAAGGGCCAGTACCGCCAGGGAGAGAATCCCGATGTAACCGTCAAGTTCGGCTTGCAGAACGGGCGGGTCAGCAGCTCGCGCCTGGAGGACGACCTCAAGGAGGTGTCGTTCGAAGCCAGCTTCACCAACGGGGTCAAGCGCAGTAACCGCAGTTCCATCTTCGAGATCAACAATTTCAAGGGCTACCTCGATCGCGAGCTGGTCGAATTCGATCTGAAGGTTCGCAATCTCGACGATCCGGTTGTCGACTTCGCGCTCGACGGTGTGCTGCCGTTGGAGTCGGCCCACCGCCTGTTCGGCAACGAGCTGATCAGCGGCGGCAGCGGCGAGATCGAGATCAAGGACCTGCGGGTGAGCGGCGCCTACAACGACATGATCCGCGCCAGCCGCGTCGAGCGGGTACAGGCTTCCGGCCAGATCGAGTTCGACGATGCGGCCCTGCTGATCAACGAGGAAAAAATGACGATCGACCGGGGGCAACTGCAGCTCGACAACAACCTGCTGACCGTGGCCGGCGTGAAGCTCGAAGGGGCCGGCAGTGAGATCGAACTCAACGGTACCTTCCGAAACTTCCTGCCGGTATTCCTGGCCGACTCGCTCAACAGCAATCAGGCGGCCCTGGAATTTACTTCGACCCTCGGCGCCAAATCGCTCGACATCGACCGCTTGCTGGCATTGACCGCCGCGCCGGTCGACGAAAGCCGGGCGCCCGCCCAGGTCGTGGATTCGCTGAAAGTGGCCCGCACTCAGAAACAGGGCTGGCTCGCCAGTTTCTTCGACGGCACTTTCGATGCGCGGATCGAAGAATTCAACTACGGCCTCATCGAAGGAGAGGAATTCACCGGCAACCTCACCTTCGACCGCGACGAGTTGCTCATCCGGGGGTCGACCAAGGCCATGGAGGGCACCTTCCGCCTCGACGGCGTGGTCTACCTCGACGACCGACCGCGCCTGCAGGCCAAGCTCGATTGCGACGGCATCAACGCCAAGGAGTTTTTCCGGCAAACGGAGAACTTCGGGCAGGACGTCCTCCAGGACCGCCACGTGTCGGGCACCCTGAACGCCAAGATGGCCATCTTCGCCTACTTCGACGAAGAAGGGAACTTCCTGGACGACCAGCTCCTCGTGTTCGCCGGTATCGGGATCGAGAACGGCGAGTTGAAGGACTTCAAGATGCTGGAGGAATTCTCTTCTTATGTCAAGGTGCAGGATCTGCGCAACATCCGCTTCGAGAACATGGAGAACTGGTTGATGATCAACAAGCAGACGATCTATATTCCGGCCATGTTCATCCAGAGCAACGCGATGAACCTCACCATTGCCGGCGAGCATAATTTCGACAATGAGTTCGAGTACGACATCAAGGTCAATGCCGGACAGGTGCTTGCTACCAAATTCAAGAAGTACAATCCGAATATGGAGCCGATCCCGGCCAAGCGGAAGGGCTTCGTGAACCTCTACGTCAAGGTTTTCGGCAATCTCGATAATTACGACTACGAAATGGCCAAGAAGGAGGTCAAGCAGGATTTTCGCCGCAGCGAATACCGGCGCCTGGAGATCAAGTCGGCTCTCACCCAGGCCTTCGGCCAGGTCGAACTCATCCAGGAACCGCCGGAATGGGCCGATATTCCGGAGTACGACGACGACATCGATCCGGGGGAAGTGGAGTACATCGAGGGGTTTGATCAATGACCGTTGGC
>JAGQXA010000231.1 GCA_020436865.1 Saprospiraceae bacterium
ACGGTCAAACGGATGTCGAGCGCCGGACCGGGCTTCACACCGCTGTTGTAGTGTTCGATCACTTCTTCCAGGGTGGCGAAACGCCCGTCGTGCATGTACGGACCGCCGATGTCGATATTCTTGAGCGAGGGCGATTTGAAGATCGTCGTTTCCCCGGTATCGAGGCCGTTGCTCAGGCTGTTGGGGCCCAGGGCAAAGGTGGGCGGCTGGTGGCAGCCGGCGCAGCCGGCGCCCTGCGGGGGCGGGGCCAGGAAGAGGTTCTTGCCGTTGTTTTCCTGCGGACTGAAGTTGGGAAAGGGTACGTTGAGGTTGTTGTTGGGTAGGGCCGGATCGAAAACTTGCGCGTAGCCCTCGTCGAACCGGCTACCGGTCGACACCATGCTGCGCACATACTGCGCCAGGGCCCGCTGGATGCGTTCTTCCGTGATGAGTTCGGTTCCGAAAGCCCTTTCGAAGAGTACCGGGTAGTATTCGATCTGCTCCATCTTCCGCAACAGCGAATCGATGCCGCCCACCGAATCGTCGAACCCCATCTCGGTGTGGTCTTTGATGGGCATGGTAGACTGATCTTCGAGGTCGAGCGCCCGCTTGTCCCAAAACATCCGCTCGCCGGCGTAAAAGTTGGCGTTGGCGAGCCGCATCGAATGAGCGCCAGTCTTGCCGCCCTCGAAGCCGTCGCTGAGGGTCAGGTCATCGGTGAAGCCGATCTCCTGCCGGTGACAGGAGGCGCAGGCTACGGTGTTGTTCCGGCTCAGCTGCTTGTCGAAGAACAGCACCCGTCCGAGCGCAGCCCCGGCATCGGTGACGCGGTTGAGGCTGGGGGCGTTGTCGTTTTCCAGTACATCGGCAGTGTAGTGAACGGGGTAGTCGGGGTTTGCGTAATTCGGGAGGTTCTGCCAGTCGAGATCAAAATAATCGGCCAGATCGAGCGGCGGTTCCGGACCGGTGATCGCCGGTTCGTCTTTTTGGCAGGAGAAGAACAGGCCGGACATGGTCAAAAACAGGATGAAGTGCCATTGCTTGGGTCGTTTCATAGGAACGGATTTGAATGAATAGATCCTTCCCCTGACTCCGATTCGCCCCAATGGTTTAATGCCGGCCGGAAAAAAGTCCTGGAGAGTGTGGCTTTCCTTTATTTGGTGGCGGCTTCCAACTTCACCGTGCAACGCAGCGCCTTCAATCCTTCCACGCCCTGCATGGGCTCCAGATCGTGTTCTTCGATCTCCGGTTCGAGGTAACCTTGAGCGACCAGATGGGTGAGGTACTCGAGGTATTCGATGCGGTCTTTTTCCTGCAGCCAGACGATCGACACCTTACCGGCCTGGGTCAGGCGCTCGTCGGTGCCTTTGATGTAGGCCTTGTCGATGCGCTTTTTCAGGATTTCGTAGCGCACGTTGTAGGCGCCGTCGACATCGAACTGTTTCTCGTCGAGCTGGAAACGGATGCTCATCGGACTGTTGTACACAAACACCAGTTGAGCGGTGGTCAGCGGTACGGGCAATTCGCGGCCCCTGGTTTCGACCAGGCGCGTCAGCTCGCACATCAGAATGAGTTGCCACAGCCGGAAGTCTTTGAGATAGAACTCGTTGAACGAGCCGTGCTGCAGGATGGACTGCCCCAGGTAGAGGTTGTATTCGACCCCGTCGGTTTCGAATTTTTCGAAGAAATGAGGTAGGATCTTCTGCCTTTTCTCTTCCTCCGCCAACAAATACCGGCTAATGATCTGGTTCAGACGGCTGACGCTGTCCTCATAGTCCTTGCGGTGGCGGTACACGATGTCGAGTTCCGGATCGAGGTAGGCGAAGTAGTCGGACAGCAAGCGGTGGGGGAGTTCGGCGAAGCGCTGCCGGAGTTCGCGCAGCAGCGGATGCGCCTCCTGTGTCAGGAGATCGACGATCAGCGATTCGTCGCTCGAGGCAAACTCGCCTCGTTCCAGGCGCCGCCTACAGGCCTCGGCCTTTTCCAGGTACACATCGAGCAGATGGAAGGGCACCGACTCGCGGCAGGCGCGGAGCACTTCGCATAGCCGCTCGAGGTTGTCGGTCATGTCGGCCTGGATCGAGTGATTGCGCTGGTGGGAGGAACCGACGATGTCGGCCTGGCCGTATAGCGGGTAAAGCCCTTTGAACACAATGGGTTCGAGCGAGCTTTGCTTATTGTCGATCTGCCGCTCCCAATAGTATTTGTTGGCCACTTCCCGAAACTTCCATTCGACGCTGGGGTGGATGGAGGTGAATTCCTGCTGCATGGTCAGGCGAATGGCATTATCCATTTCCTGGTTATAGCGATTGATCCCGATGGTGAACAGCGACAGGGGTTCCTGAAATTGCATCAGGGTCAGCTGGTTGAAGCGGTACGGCTCCGGCGATCCGAGTTCGAAGATGCTGATGATGTCGCCCTCGGCATTGTGGACCGGCGCCAGCAGCAGGCTGCGAAGGCCCTGTTCGCGCAAGACCTGCTCCAGCGCAGACAGGTGTTTTTGCCTCGACAGATCGTCGACGATCACCGGCTGCCCTTGTTGCAGGAGCCGGCCGTAGGCGCCCTCGCGGTCTTCAAAAGAAGCGCGCATCAGGGCCGGATCGTAGTGCCGGAGGAGGCACCAGGAAGTGCTTTCCACCCAGGGGAGTTCGGCGGTGTGGAGCGTGCCTAACCGCACATCGGGCATTTCGAGGAACGAGCGCACCAGGATCTCCAGATAGTTGAGGTCGTCTTCATGGTCGCTGCGCCGGGTATCTTCCGCCATCAATTCCTTGAAGGTGGAGAGGATCTCGACCTTGGTCACATCCGAGAGATAGCCGATCACGAAGCCTTCGAAGAGGAAGTTCTCCGGCGGGATGTATTTCTGCCACAGCTCGGCATCGTCGAGGTGGTTGAGCAACTGCTGGATCTGACTCCGCTTGAGCTTTTTGAGTGGCTTGAGCGGAACGATGCGCGTGTAGTCGAGGTTGACGTTGAAGTTGAAATGGCGCTCGATCTTGGTCTCCAGGTGCCGCAAGACCAATCCGTTCGCGGCGTGCACGTTGATCGACTGGTCGTAAAAGGTGTTCAGCACGCCGGTCCCGGCCAGCAGAATGTTGTGGACGGAAGCGTTCTTCAGCTGGTGAGATTGCACCTTGACCTCCCATTGTTGGCCGGTCATCAAAGCGCGCAATTCGGGGGTTTCAAAAACGAACGCTGCCTTCTCGAAGGGCGCCGTAATAAAACCCAGTTGTCCGTTGATGAAGAAAGAAGGCAACAACATCGACAGCAGAGGTTCGAAATCGGGGTTTTCCCTTAGCTTTCCGGCATTCCCGGGATTTTCCTGCAGGCGCTTTTCGAATTCCATCATCCGGCCGATCGCCTTTTGAAAGATCGGATCCTGAACCGCGCTGCATTTCCGGTTCATCATATCGATCAGGGGCGCGAAGCTGAAGCGGGCCCGATACAGCTCTTTGGCCGCGCCTTCCAGGAATTCCCGGTAGCGGGGCATGCTGAGATAATCACCGTCGACGGTGGGATCAAG
>JAGQXA010000957.1 GCA_020436865.1 Saprospiraceae bacterium
ACGGCGCCTGCTCCAGATAGTTTAGCTTCGCTTGCCGCAAAGCATCCACTCTAGACTGTCCATCCGCCAATTGTTCGTAGAAACCCGCCAGTACCCGGGTGGTGGAGGCATCGTTGATCTCCCATTGTGCAGCGAGCAGGCTGGCAACTCCGGCATAAGCAAATCCTCTTGCCAGGCTGAGGATGCCCTCCCCGGTGGCAAACTCCCCGAGGTTCGTCTCGCAGGCGCTCAGCACGACCAGCTCGGCCGGCAGCAGCAGCGAGTAGAGTTGCGGGAGGGTCAGCGGAGCGTCGGCAAATTCCACCCGGGCGTCTTTTCCCGCCTTGGCATGGGTAGAAAGATGGAGCAGGCGGGCAGTAGGGGCCGTTTCCAGAAATGCTTGCAAACTGGCCTGCTGACCACTCAGACGCTGCAGCCGGGAAAGTGCGGCCGTTTCCTCGGCCCCCAGTTTCAGTGGAGCTAAACCTCTGGCGCCATCGGCAAATCCCGGATCGAACTGCACGATCGCCTGGGCAGTATTTGCCGGGCTCGATTGCCAGAGTAGTTCGGCCGACCAGTTGTAGCGCACGGCCGTCTTTCGCAACAGATAGGGCGCTTGAGCGTAACCGGAACCTGTAAACGGATCTGTCAGCAAAGCTTCGAAGGGAACAAAGCCGATGGGGCCGTCGGGGATCACGATCAGCGATCGCGACCGCTCGAGCTCCGGGCGAATGGCCTGCGGCACCAGCAATTCGTACAAGTGGTGAGCCGATTGAAAATATCCTGCCGGATCGGCCAGCGAAGCCTCGGCCCCGGAAAAATAACCGACCAGCGATTCGATGGCCTCTTCCAGTTGGCGATCGCGGGCAAGGACCTGGAGGTAGACGTTCTGTGCGGTAAGCCCGAAGATGTACAGGGAATCCCGTCCGTAGAAATATTCCAGCAGAACCTCTTCCGCACTGGCGAGTTGCCGCTGCAGGTGGGTCAAGCCGGCGAAAGTCCGTTCCGTTCGGAGGCCCACGAAGCGAGGGTCGCGCGCCTGCAGAGCGTCCAGTACCTTTTGGTAGGCTCGCTGCAGGTCGGCAAGCTGAATGCGCAGCTGGCTCAGTTCTTTTTCATTGCTCTCCTCTTCCCGCAATTGCTCCGTGAACATGGCCTGCCGCACCCCGGCGATCGATGCGCGAAGTTCAGCCTCGGCCAACAACAAAGAATCTGGCGCTGTGGCCGACATCAGGGCGCGATTGCGCTCGATGGCTTCCCGCAACACTTCCGCTTTCGACTCTTCCATCAATTGGTAAATGCGTTCGAGCCGAACCGGGTCAGCTTGCAGCCGGTAGAGTCGGGACTGGACCCTGATCGCTTCTTCGAAATAGCCGTGGCTGTATTCGCCGAGGTAGAGCTTGGCGGTTTCCGAGCCGTAGGTGCTTTTGAGAAAGCGCATTTGCCGTAAGGCCAGATCATAGCAGTGGGCTGCATTGATCAGTGATTCAGGTTGCCCATTGCGTTCGTACTCCTCGACGAGTAACCCTGCTTTGCGGGCCGGGGCGGTCATGGCCCAGGATTCGACGAAATCGAAATCCGGCGATGGGTTGTCGGCCGGATCCAGACTTTGAAAATCGGGATAAACCTGCACGATGGCTTGTTGGTAAAGTTCCAGGGCTTTCCGCTGCCGGCCGGTTTCGGCGAAAAAGTCGCCGGCATTCACCAGTATTTTGGCGTGCTCGCGGTGTTTACGAGTGTAGGTTTGAGCGGTAGCTTCTAGCGCAAGATCCCAGTATCGCGAAGCCTCCTGGATCCGACCTTGCCGGTGCAGCACTTCCGCCAGGGAGGAATAGACCGGGCCTTCACTGATGTCTTCCGCAGGATTTTCTCGCATGGTTTTCAGGGCCAGTCGGGCGTATTCTTCCGCCTTTGGAAGAGCGTTCGTCGCCAGGTAGATCCCCGTCGCGCTCAGGTAGAGCATGGCCCGGTGGTCGGGACGACAGGGGATCTGCAGGCCATTCTGCAAATAGCGTGCTGCCGTGGCATAGTCCTCCTGCCAGTAGTAGCAGTCGGACAGGAAGCTGTACACCGATGCAGCGTAGCGCTCTTCAGGGTCGTTGGCGATGGCCTTTTCAAAATAGGCGATGGCCTTGGGGTAGTTGAGCCGCATCTCCAGGATCTGTCCGACATTCTTGTAGGCAAAGGCGACGTTGGAGTGCACGGTGTCGAGCGTTTCGTACAGGTCGATGGCGTGTTCGCAGGCCTCTAGCTGGCCCTGATCGCTGCCCAATCGGGTTTGGGCGTACGACTCCACCAGAAAGAGCTTGGCCTGCAGGAAGGGGTGGCTGCCGCTTTGCCGGCCAAGGAATAGGATCCAGCGCTGCAAGGTGTCGATGGCGCCCTGATAGTCGCCCTGATCGCAGCGCACGAGAGCGTACTCGGCAACGGCACGCTGACACAAGGGCCAGTCGGCCTGCCGCCGGGCGGCGAGGATCGTTTGGTAAAAGGCCGTCTCGGCCTGCGGAAGTTTTTCTAACGCATAAAGCGAATCGGCTTCCGTGAAGAGCCGATCCGCTTCGGATTGAGAGAAAACGAGATTGACCGCCAGGCAGATCCCGGCGGTCAGTATGATCGATTTTTTCATATCATGGTCTTCGAAACAGTCGGGCCACCAGGGCCAGGACCGCCAGTGCAAGCAAGGCCAGCCCGGCCGTCTTCCAGGGAAATCCGGTGGGGCAACTCGTCGGTATATACACCGTCTTCTCGGCCCAACAGCCGGTGACGACGTCCTTCACCGTAAGGTGGTAGATGTTGCCGGGGGTGAGGTTATCCAGGCAATAGGTCTTGCCGGATTTCTGTCCGTTCAGATCAGAGCGGCATTCGTAGTTCCAGATCAGGTTGTTCGGATCTCCGGTCGTGACGGCGGTCGCCTCGATCCGGCCGCTCTGCACATTCCCGCCGCCGAACGGACCACAACCTTTCAGCTTGACCTTGGTGGAGATTTCGAGATCGCATTCCACCTTAACCTGATAGTGCACCAGCCGATGATCGCAATTCGCCCCACGGATCGAGGCGACATACTCGAGCGAACGGGGCGGGCTGGCGGTAACCTGCGAGTTGATGGCATTGGGGCTCAGGTACTGCCCAGGATACCACAAGACCGATCCCCCGAAATTGGACACATCCAGGCTAGCGGGTGCTTGCAAAAAGAAGGTGGTATCGGGCAAAACGGTGCATTGACAGGAATCCATGGCCATAGTGTCCTGGCAAACCACATCGATATAGTGGAAGTTGGTCGAGATCGACGGATTGCAGTCGAACACGATCGAGGCCTGCATGGCGATCGTGCGGCAGGGCTCCAGCAGATTCGGGTCGTCGGCAAAATAGACCTTGAACTGAATACTGTCGCGGGTGTGTTCCTCCGGGAAGGCGACCCGATAGTCGGACTCCGCTGTGCCGCGCA
>JAGQXA010000958.1 GCA_020436865.1 Saprospiraceae bacterium
GCATCGGCAACGTGCTGATCGGTCTGTTCACCAAAGGCATCGTATATGGCTCCTTTTTATTTGCCTACCAATTCCGCCTGTTCGAACTGGGTACGGCCTGGTGGGTATGGGTCTTGTTGTTTTTCGCCGAAGACCTGAGTTATTACTGGTTCCACCGCATCAGCCACAGCAGTCGTTTCTTCTGGGCCTCGCATGTGGTGCATCACTCCTCCCGGCATTACAACCTGGGGACGGCTCTGCGCCAGACCTGGACGGGCGAGTTGACCGGTTCTTTTCTCTTCTGGATGTGGCTGCCGCTCGTGGGCTTTCACCCGCTGATGATCATGGTGCAGCGATCGATCAGCCTTCTGTACCAGTTCTGGATCCATACGGAAGCCATCGGAAAGTTGCCGCGGCCGGTCGAATGGCTCTTCAACACGCCTTCACATCACCGGGTGCATCACGCCTCCGACATCCAATATCTCGACAAAAACCACGCCGGCATTCTGATCGTCTGGGACCGCCTCTTCGGCACCTTTGTCGAAGAAAAGGAACACCCGACCTACGGACTGACACGCAATATCCAGACCTACCATCCCGTCCGGATCGCCTTTCACGAATGGGTCGACATCGGGCGCGACCTGCGCCGCGCCCGCAACTGGCAAGAGGCCTGGCAGTACCTGTTCGGCCCACCGGGCTGGAGCCATGACGGGTCCCGTCTGACCACCCAACAACTACGCGAGCAATGGAAAGAGCAACAAGCCCGGCCATGAGCCGGTCCCTTCACCCCGCCTCCCGGCGCTACCTGAAAAATCTCCGTTCGCCCTGGAAGATCGGCCTCTTCTTCCTCGGCCGTCTGCCCACCGCCTGGTGGTGGGGCATCCGCGTCGGACAGATCGATCCGCAGCGGGCGGAGGTGTTCTTGCCCTACAACTGGCGCAGCAAGAATCCCTTCCGCTCGATCTACTTCGCTGCCCAGGCCGGCGCCGCGGAGCTGTCGACCGGCATTCTCCTCCAACTAGCCTTGCAGGGACGCCCTCCGACCTCCATGCTGGTGATCGACCTGAAGATGGAATTCCTCAAGAAGGCCTCCGCTACCCTCACCTTCAGCTGTGAAGACGGCGCAAAGGTGTTCGAAACGGTCGAAACCGCTCTCGATACCGGCGAACCGCAGACCCTCACCCTGCTCAGCACCGGCCGATTGCCCGACGGGGAGGTGGCGTCGAGGATGTGGATCACGTGGTCGGTTAAGAAGAGGTGACAGAGGTTGCAAAGGCATAAAGGGGCGAAGAGGTAGAAAGCGGCGAAAGGGGGGCAAAGGGGCAAAACGGTGGAGCCTGATCAACAAACCTGCTCCGAAGGAGCACCGGAGGACCTCGTAGAGGTCCCCCCTCTCTAGAACCAATATGATCCTAAAGAAAAGGTTGTAAGGCTTACAAAGGGCGAAAAGAAAAGGTACGGCCTGATCAACAACCCTGCTCCGAAGGAGCACCGGAGGACCTCGTAGAGGTCCCCCCTCTCTAGCCCCCGAATAGCCCGATCCGTCGATTATACCATTGATCCCGATCGTCGCTGAGTTGCAATTGCAGCCAGTAGGCCAGTCCGGCCAGGAAGAGGCCGATGATCGCGCCGACGTACACGTCTTGCAGGAAATGTTGCACCAGATAAATCCGCGACACCCCGACCAGCAGCGCAAGCAGGAACAAGCCGAAGGCCGCCCCTTTTTTGTTGGGCACGATAAAGGCGAGCAAGCCGTATAGGGCGAAGGCCGACATGGTATGACCGGAGGGAAAACTGGTAGCTCCGCTGTGCAGGACCACTCCATCTACCAGTTGGAGTTGATCGAACAAGTTGACCTGGTGAAAATAAGCTGCCGGACGGGCATGTCCGAAAAAGGCCTTCAGCAGGTAGCTCAGGCCCATGACCGAAAGGCCGGTCAACCCCAGCAATAAAGCATACCGGTAGCGGATAAACAGACAAGCGAAGATCAACAGGAAGTAGACGTATTCTTCTCCCAAACGAGTGCCGTACTTGAACAAGGCATCGCCCAAAGTGCTGCGGTGAGCGCTGAAATAGAAGATCTCGTCGCCCGTCTGTATGAACGTCAGTAGCAGACCTGCCACCAGCAAGAAGACAATGGTGCATCCCAGAAAGAGCCGGTTCGTTCGCAGGAAGTCGTACATAGTTCGGAGCGGGTTATTCCACCTTCAGTTTTCTCAAGCGGCGCGGCAGCAGGGCCAGGAAGGGGTCGAACGAAACGACCTGCTTGTAGTCGCGCATGGCCATGTAGGTCAGCACCAGTCCGATCGGAAACAACACCAGACAAGGCAGCCAGGCCGCCAGCACAGCGTCGATCACAAAACGCTCGGCAATGTTCTTGCTGAAGATGGTCATGATCATGTAGAACATAAAAAAAACAATGGCGATCAGCAAAGGGTAACCAAATCCGCCCTTCCGGACGATCGCCCCCATCGGGGCGCCGATGAACAGGAAAATGAAGCAGGCTACCGCCATGCTGAACTTATTGTGCAACTCGAACACGTGGTTGACCCTCGATTCTCTCTTGCGATCGATACTGCGCAAGGCCGTTTCCGTCTGACTGTGGATCGTCCGGGCGAAGGTCTTGGCCTTGCCGTACATCTCCGCTAGCCGCGTGTCGGGTATCGTCTGGGCAAAACTGTGCAAGGTGTCGAGCCTTTCCAGATTCCTCTGCGAGATCGGATTGACCCGCGAACCCGACCTTCGCGGCGGTTTGTAGCCCTGCAGTTGCTTCTTAACCTCGCCGGCCGGTTGCCCGAGCGTATCCTCCCTCAAAGAATCAGGCCACACCTCCAGCGTATCCACCGAAATCGTGTCCCCCCCAACCTCTGCAACCTCTGTATCCTTTGCATCCTCTGTATCCTCTTCCTCCTTTTCCCCCCTCTTAAATATTTGAAAATACTTCCGGTTGCTTTCCGCCAGGTTCTCCAGGCGCTCGGCCGTCGAGGTGTCGATTGAATCGATGGCAGACAATAGTTGTCCGGCGGTCAGCATGGACTGGTGCGACTTGAAGAGGTTTTCATCGGTGCGCTCCAGTTCGAACTCCTGCAGGTCGAACACCTTGTGCCATTCCTGGAAGGAAGTGCGGATGAAAGGGTATTTCTCCTTCGAGTCGCGGCTCACAGCCGGCTCGCGGTATTGCCAGCCGTTGTAGAGGCGCATGACGAAATAGCGCTCGTCGGCCGTCACGTACATTTCGCCGTTCTCGGCCGAGATCTCCATGATGCGGCCGTCGTTCGACTCGCTATGGTCGATGATCAGCACCTCGTGGATGGTGCGATTGTCGGGATCCTTCAGGCCGATGCGGATGGAGTACCCCTGGAAGTCGTCGTTGAAGATGCCCTGTTCGAGGTTCAAGGCGGGCTTTTGCCGGCGGATATCGTAGAGGCGGCTGCGAAACTTCAGATTGGAGACGGGAATGAAATTGTTCGAACAGAAAAAGGAAAAGACCGACACCAGGATCGTCACCGCCATCAGCGGCACCATCACCCGCCACAGGGAAATACCGGCCGATTTCATACTGGAAAGCTCGTAATGCTCGGCCAGATTCCCCAGCACCATCACCGAGCTGATCAACACGGCGATCGGCAGGGCCAGGGGGATCATCGATACCGACATATACCCCAGCAGTTCGACCAGCAGGAAGAAGCCGACCCCCTTGCCCGCGATCTCATCGATGTACAGCCAAAGGGTTTGCATCACCAGCACGAACAACGCGATGAAGAAGGTCACGATAAAAGGACCCACAAAACTGCTGACCAGCAGCTGATCGATCTTCTTGATCTGCACCACGGCACAAAGATAGGATTCCAAACGGCTTTACTCCTCTAAACCAACGTTCCTGAGCGGCTTTTTGGCTTTGCCGGCGGAGGTTTTTTTCCGCCGTCCGATTTTTTTCCAATTTTTTTTCAACTTGCTGTAACATTTCCATAACACTGCCCGTCTACGGGCTGAATAACGATCCAGAACACCCAAAAGATCGTCTACCGAACTGCCGCATGAGCCTCAGAGAATTTCAACACCGGGTCCTGCCGATCAAAGACAAGCTGTTTCGCTTTGCCCTCCGCATGGTCGGCAACAGCCCGGAGGCAGAAGATATCGTGCAAGAGGTCTTTATCAAGCTCTGGAGCAGCCGCGAAGCCCTGGCCGAAGTACAGAACATGGAAGCCTGGGGAATTCGCATCACCAAAAACCTGGCGATCGACAAGTTGCGGGAAAAGTTCCGCCACACCGCCGAGATCAGCGACGCACTGCCGCTGGCCGACACCGAAGCCGGGCCTTACGAACGAACCGAACAAAACGACACTTTGGCACAGATCCAACAATTCATCGACCAACTCCCGGAAAAGCAGCGCCTCGTGATGCAACTGCGCGACATCGAAGGCATGAGCTACCAGGAGATCGCCGAAGCGCTCGAGCTGCCGATGCCCCAGGTCAAGGTTTACCTGCACCGGGCCCGGCAAGCCGTCCGCTCCGGATTACTCAACGCCAGCGTACTTCGCTGAAATTTATGGACCCTCATCCCCAGACGTTATGACTACGCAACAGATCAAAGAACTACTCGAAAAATACTTCGCCGGCGACACGAGCCTCGACGAGGAACAAACGCTGCGCCATTATTTCACCGGTCGGTCGGTAGCTCCCGAATTGCAGACCTACCGGCCGCTGTTCGCCTTTTTCGAAAAGGCCCGCGAAGAGCAGCTGCACCCGGC
>JAGQXA010000028.1 GCA_020436865.1 Saprospiraceae bacterium
AACCACATAAAACACATGAGGATAGATGAGATTGGGTTATTCCCTGACGATCCGGAGGACGGCTGAGCCCTGAGGCGTTTGCAGGTGCAGGAAGTACAGCCCTGCCGGAAGGTCCTGCAGGGAGAGCTGCTCCTGGCGGCGGCCGACGGCTGTGATCGGGCGACTGAGCAGGGTGCGGCCGAGGCGGTCGGTGAGCAGGAGTGTGCCCTGGATCGGTTCCGCTAGCTCCAGGCTCAGAATGACCTCCTCGGAGAAAGGGTTTGGGGCCACCTTCCAGGATTGCAGTCCGGTAATCCCGTTCACGGCGTCGATCCAATATAAGAACGGCATGGAGGTGAGTTCACAGCCGTTGTCGTCGACCACGACGACCGTATAATTGCCGAACTGTCCGATCACCAGGGGCAGGTAGTAGGGATCGATGGCGCCGGCGAGCAAATTCCCGTCCAGATACCACTGATAGCTGGCGAAGCCTTCCGCTACGAAGAGGCTATCGTCGACTTCCTCGATGACCGGCGGAGTGGGGAAGCCGGTGGCCACCTCCACCCGGGCCGTGAAGGTACAGCCGTTGCCGCCCGTCAGGGCGAAGCCGTACTGCCCCCCGGTCAGGCCGCTGATCTGCGCATCGGTCGAGCCGGTCGACCATTCGATCGTGACCGGTTCATTGATTCCCTCCATCCAGGAGGCAGCCGCAGTGCCGTTGCCCGCACCTTCGCAGGATTCGTCGGTGGCGCCCACCTCGATGTCCATCGAAGCATTCGTTTCGACCACGCGCAGTACCTGTCCGGAGCCGATCGCGGCTACATAGAGTTCGCCGTTGAAATCTTCGCCGAACGAAACGAACTCGAAATTCGAGAGATTGGCCAGGTCGACAGTTTCCCAATTGCCGGCGCCGTCGTCGCGGATGCCCCAGAAGCGGCCGGTGCAGTAGTCGGCACAGAGATAGTAGCCATAGAGTTCGGGGTACTGGCAACCCCGATACATATACCCGCCCGTGATCGAGCAGCCGTTGGCGCCTGTATGGGCGTATTCCCAGACGGGGTCGACGAACACGGCATCGGGATCGCAATTGGCCGTGAGATAATCGTGCGCCCCTTCCCGGCATTTCCAGCCATAGTTTTCACCGCCCGGGCTGCCGGCCGGCTGAAAGTCGACTTCTTCGTATTGGTCCTGGCCGACGTCGCCGATCCACAGATCGCCGGTTTGGCGGTCGAAGCTGAAGCGCCAGGGGTTGCGCAAGCCGGTAGCCCAGATCTCGTCGAGAATACCGTCGTCGGGCGTTAGGAAGGGGTTGTCGGGCGGAATGCCGTAATCGAGTCCCCCGGACGGGTTATCGACGTCGATGCGGAGCATCTTGCCCAGCATGGTCGTGGTGGTTTGGCTGTTATTGCCGGGATCGTTGAAAGAGCCCCCGTCGCCCAGTCCGATGTAGAGGTAGCCGTCGGGACCGAAGTTCAGATCGCCTCCATTGTGGTTGGAGAACGGCTGGGAGACGGTAAACAGCACCACTTCCGAGGTCGGATCGGCGAGGTTGGGGTTACCGGCCGATACCTGGAAGCGCGACACATGGGTGGCGCCGGCGGCGCCGGTGTAATTGACAAAGAAATAGCCGTT
>JAGQXA010000232.1 GCA_020436865.1 Saprospiraceae bacterium
ACAGTTTCCGGGGCGATCACCTTCGGGCTCATTCTCAATCCTTTTCAGGCCACTCATACCATCTTATATGAAGGCCTGATGAAGGATCCCGAAATCTACGGCTTGGCAATAATTGCGCAAATTCCCTTCGCATTGCTATTCATTTACCTTTTTTCGAACTGGAGATCCGAAAAGTCCGCATCGATGGGGTTCATAGCAGGCGCGATCATCGGGGCCCTGATCGGACTGTGCTTTGCCTTGATGACGCTGGCTCAAATGAACTTGATCGATTGGGTGGTTGTCGTAACCGACGTCGTTGGCCATGCAGTTTGGGGAGGATTTACCGGTGGGTCGATAGCATGGGTCCTTGGTAGAAAGAAGTAGATACCCGATATCGCCGGTCTCCGGACAGATCCCATCGGGCTTAGATTCAGCAACCACTCTGGCCCTACTTTCTTACGACCAACCTGGCGCTGTGAGACGCCCTGCTCGTTCGCAGAAATACGACATATTGTCCGGGCGCCACCGAAGCTGGCAACTGATAGGACAGCTGAGGCCCTTCCCAGCGGCAGAGCATATTTCCCTGCATGGAGACTAACTCGATCGATTGGATCTCATCCGGACCATAATATTGAACGGAAAACCGGTCGACCGTCGGATTTGGAAAAGTGGTCAGGGCGGTCGTGGCCAAGGCAATGTCGGCCGCCTTTGGTTCGAACTGGGCGTCCGGCCCGGCCGGCAATTGCGCCGGCAGTTGGGTGGAAGCCAGGATCAGAAGGATAGCGATCAGTGAAAGGGGTAGCATTTGGGTCTTCATGGCGATTTTCATTGAAGTGACCCGACAAAGTTCTGGGATCCTCCCGCTGCGGGAAAGCGATTCTTGGCGAACGGCGGTTTTTGCATGGCGAAATGCCTCCTGGTCGTTGGAAAGCAAAAAGAGAGCGCCGGTTTCCCGGCGCCCTCCGTTCGTATTGATAACCTTTCCTTTCTCTCAAATTATTCCACAAAGCGGTTCAGCTTGCAGGCGTTGCAGGCCTGGCAGACGGCCTTGGGCAGTAGTTCGATGTAGATCTCGCCGTTGAATACGCCGTCGGCGCCGCCGACCCCGGCGTTGATGTAGGCTTCGCCGTTGGCGTTCTCCGATAGGTTCTGATATTCGGCGATATGCAAGGGGGTATTAAAAACCGCCATCGGGAAGAAGATGGTGAATACCGTTACGCCGTTCTCGTTGGCACGGGCGATCGCATTGGCAATGGCCGCATCGGTGACCGTCGGCGAAGTGTTGCCGTCGAGGGGCTCGTCGCTGATGTACAGGATGGCGCGGCAGGCGTTTTCCCGCCAATCGAAATTGACTGACAGATCGGCTACAGCGTCGGCGCCCTGCTCGGCGAGTTGGCCGACCGGGCTGAGCGTGTCGGCCGCCAAAGGCAGGCTGGTACCGTGCAGGGCGTACAGGTATTGGCGGTGCGTCGTGGCGAACAGGGTCGCGTCGGCAAATTCAGCTCCGTCGACGCCGAGGTAGGTTACTTCCAGATCGGTGTCGCACAGACCGGCGGCCTCCTGAATGGCCGCCTCGGAAGCGTCGCTGACGGCCTGGGCATCGTCGGCCATCGACTGGCTGTGGTCCATGATCACGATCAGGTCGACCATCGGCCGGTCGGAAGAACCGCCACAGGGTTCGAGGATCACTTCGTCGCACTGGTTGCAGGCCTGGTAGCTCAGGCAGATCAGGAGCAGGAACAAATATTGGATGGTTTTCATGATAGTCGATTTAGAATGTTGAAGGAATAAGCAGTTCTACGTTCGGTCTAGTTACACAGCAATTTTGCCTCGGTGCGGCGATTCAGGCGGTGTTCGGCCTCGCTGCAGGGCACACCGTCGGCGCAGCGGTTCAGCAATCGCGATTCGCCGTAGCCCTGGGCGATGATGCGCCGGGCGGGCACGCCTTTCGAGATGATGTAGTCGACGGCCGAACGGGCGCGCCGGTCGCTCAGGTCGAAATTGTAGGAGTCGGAGCCGCGGCTGTCGGTGTGTGAGGAGAGCTCCACGCGCGCTTGCGGATGATCGAGCAGGTAGTGAACGAGCCGGTCGAGTTCGAAGCGCGATTCCGGAGTCAAGACGGCCTCGTCGAAGGGATACTTGATGTCGAGGATGGTACCGCGTCCGCAGTCGAAGTTCTCGACGCCCAGTTCGAGGTCGACGAAAAGGGTGGTGCTGCGTACCAGTCCCATGGTCGAGGCGCGCTCGATGTCCGACAGTTTGTTCTCTTTCTTGCCGACGACCTTGTAATCCGAATTCGGCTCCAGGCGGAAGACGAACTCGCCGCGTCCGTCGGAATTGTCTTGCTGTACGCCGCCCGTGCGTTCGTTGGTCAGGCTGACGATCACGTTGGGTTCGGGGGTCTGGGGGCCCTTCTGCACTGTACGTCCGCGCAGGATGAACCGCAGGTCGTTGTAGAACACCTGCTTCTGGATCACGGCGCCGGGGCGAAACTCTTCGTCCATCAAGGTAGCGACCGTCGTTTCCACTTCGTAGACGAGTCCGGATACAGTGTAATTGCCGTGCGCGATCTGCCCGAAGTCGGCCACGCCGAACGAATTGGTCGTGCCGGTGGCCACGATGTTGCCGGCGATATCCTTGATGGCTACGTCGGCCCCGGGAATGATCTGTTGGGTGGGCTCGTCGATGACGGTCACCACCACGCGATGCTGATCGTTCGGGCAGGCGCATACGTCGCAGCCCTCTTCTTTCGGCACACTGCCGAAGGTGTAACGCAGGCTCACATTCACGCCGGCCGAAGCCAGGTCGAGGCACTTGGGCTTATCGCGCTCGATCGGTACGATCATGGGCGGATCGGCGCTGAGGGTATACGGATTGGGGGTGTGTACGAACCCGTTCTCGCCATGGGCGATCGTCACCGCTCCGACGCCGTTGAGGTCGAGATTCTGGTCGAAGGGCACGCCGAAATGACGCAGGTAGTAGAAACCCAGTCCAAGGCTGAGGTTGTCCGTCAGATAGTAGTTCAGTTCGAGATCGATCTTACCCGACCATACGCCTGCCTCGAAGCCCGTATTGAGCAGAAGGGTCTCCGTGAGCAGATCGTTGGTGGGTTGGGTGCTCTCGACCAGGGCGTCGCCGCCGGAAAGCCAGCTGTATCCGGCCGTCGGTGCGACCAGCAGAGTGAAACGCGGACTGCCGAGGTCGATCGTGTAGCTCGGTCCGAAGCCCACATACTGCCGGTTCAGTTGCAGACTCTGTTTGATGGTCGGCGAAGGTAAGGTGTCGAAAAATATGACATCGGGGATCAGGATGCGCGGGTTGGTCACGATGTTCGCGTAACCCAACCGAAGTCCGAAATTGGCCGGGAGGCGAATATCGGCGTCGATGCCGAGGTAGCGGTTGCCGCGGTAGCGCAGCTCCTGGTACGGGGTGGAAAAGAGCGGCTGGTCATAGCCGGCTTCGATCCCGAGGGAGAAAATACCGCGTGAAAAGGTTTCTTCTTCCGGGGCGGTTTGCGTCCAGCCGGACACGCTGCCAAGGAGGAATAACAGGCTCAGGAACAGAGCCGTGAACGGGCTTGCCTTCATCGTTCGGTTTGCCCGGAGTTCGAGGTTTTGCAGGAAGTTATTCATGACGCAGGGTTTTGCAGATTCAGAAAAATGGCTAAAAAACGATACGGTCATTAATGTCCAGGGGAGGAGATTGGTAACAGGGAAAGAGAGAATAAATCCTCGAAGATCCGTGGTCGGGAATATCCTGCGGATCCTCGACAAGTACTTTTTCCGGGTAACGGATCGCCTGGCCGCGACTTCCGTTAGAAAGTCATGACCGGGCCGTAAGGTCTGCCATGCTTGATTTATCGGAAATTGTCATATATTTAGAACTGATTTCAGAAGAGCGAAAACACCCAATCCAATGAAACCCTTCCGCGTTCCCCTTCTTTTTTTTCTCCTCTTCTTTGCCTTTCTCGTGCAAGGCCAATCACTGGAACTTTGCAGACAAGTGGTCGGCTTTGCCGGCACGTCGGTCACTACCGGCACACTGAACCATGCCTCCACTCTTGGTGAAACGGTGATCGTTCGACGATCGACGGCCAGCCGGGTGCTGACGCAGGGCTTCCACCAACCGGAGCTGTGCATCCTGACCGATGTGTCGGCCTTGGACCTGGGCGGGGACTGGCGATTTGGACTTTTTCCCAATCCCGCTTCCCGGATGCTTTTTCTGGAATGGGAAGGCGCGGAAACGATGCCGGCGATGCAGCTGTCGATCTTCGACCTGCTCGGCCGCCGTCATGCCCTTCCGGTCGAACGGCAGGAAAACGACCGCTATCTCATCGACTGCCGCTCGCTTCCGGCAGGCAACTATTTCCTGCACGCGCTCCTTCCGGAGAGCCGGAACAGCCGCAGTTTTCCTTTCGTCATCTTGCGATAATTGATCGATCTCAAATTACAGACCATGAAAACACTTTACCCCTTCCTGAGTGTCCTGGCCCTTTGTTTGTCCCTGCATCTGGCAGGCCAAACCGTGCCGAAAGGGTTCAACTACCAAACCATCATCCGCGATGTCGCGAACAATCAACCCCTGACCAATGCAGCGGTTGCGCTCTCCTTCAACCTGCGCGAAGGGTCGCCCGACGGCCCCGTGATCTATCAGGAGCTGCGGGAGACCATGACCGACGGATTCGGTCTCATCGATCACGTCATCGGTACGGGCGTCGTGCAGTTGGGCGATTTTGCCTCGATCGACTGGAGCAGCGCCGACAAGTACCTCGAGATCGCCGTGGAAGTGAACGGCAACTTCGAATCGCTCGGCATCATCCAACTCTGGAGCGTGCCCTACGCGCTCTTCGCCGAACATACCCTCGACAATGGCCACGAGTGGCTGACCGGCAATGCCGATCCGAATTCATCGGTCGGACAGGACGGCGACCTGTTCCTGAATACCGCCACCGGCGACTATTTCCGGAAATCGGCCGGCGTCTGGCTTTTCGTCGGTAATCTGCAGGGCCCCGAAGGCCTGCCGGGCTCGCCCGGGCAGAATGGGGTGGGCATCCTCACCGCCGTCAATAACGGCAATGGCACCTTTACCCTCTTCTTCTCCGATGGGAGCCAGTTCACTACTTCTAACCTGACGGGTCCGGCCGGCGACCCGGGCGCTCCAGGCCAACCAGGCGACCCGGGCGCCGGGATCACGCAGATCACGGACAACGGCGACGGCACGCTGACGCTGACCTATGGCGACGGCAGCATGTTGACGACCTCGAACCTGACGGGCCCTGAGGGACCGGAAGGTCCGGCAGGCGATCAAGGGGAAGCCGGAGTGGGGATCACCGACATCACGGACAACGGCGACGGAACCTTGACGATCACCTATGGCGACGGCAGCACGCTGACCACGATCGACCTGACGGGTCCGGAGGGCCCTGCCGGGGCGGAAGGTCCGGCGGGCGATCAAGGGGAAGCCGGAGTGGGGATCACCGACATCACGGACAACGGCGATGGCACCTTGACGATCACCTATGGTGACGGCAGCACGCTGACGACCTCCGATCTGACGGGCCCTGTGGGTCCGGAAGGTCCGGAAGGAGCGGAAGGCCCTGAGGGGCCGTCCGGACAAGCTGGCCAGGACGGCCAGGACGGCGCGACCTGGCTAACCGGGAGTGGAGTACCCGATCCGCTACTTGGCGCCGAGGGCGATTTCTACTTTCAGTCGGATGGAAACTACTACCAAAAGCAGAGCGGTAATTGGGTAGGGCTGGGCCTGGTCGATACCGATCCGGGCGACGACCTGCTCGATACCGATCTGGCCTCGGGCGAGGTGACGGGCACCTTCGATAACCTGCAGATCGCCCCGGCCGCGATCGGCCTTTCCAATTTCTCCGATATGGGCGCAGTAGGCTCCGGCGCCGTGATCAAGTGGAACGGCACGAATTGGGAGATCGGAACCGACGACGGTCTGGAATACGGCTCCGGTACGGGCATCGTGATCGCCGGCGACACGATCAGCGCCAGCAACGAAGATCCGCTGTGGAATGCCGTGCAGCTGAAGAGCCGTCCGATCGGGGGTATGGACCCGGTCGACGACGAGTCGTACTTCCTGGTGATCAACGGAGAGACGAACGAGTACGAACACCGCAAGGTGGCGGGCGACATCACGGGCGATTTCGATAGCCTGTCGGTACAAAAGCTGAAAGGCCGTCCGATCGGAGGTATGGACCCGGTCGACGACGAGTCGTACTTTCTGGTGATCAACGGAACGACGAACGAATACGAACACCGCAAACTGGCGGGCGATGTGACCGGCGATTTCAACCAGCTGCGGGTCGACGGCCTGCTCGGTTTTCCCATTACCGGAGGGGATCCCAACGACGGGCAGACGCTGGTGCTCAACGATGTGGG
>JAGQXA010000959.1 GCA_020436865.1 Saprospiraceae bacterium
CCGGCGGTGGTGTAGTAGGCCACATACTCGCGCATGCTTTGGATGTAGAGGATATCGTCGTAGCGAAGCTTGTGGACCTTGTGTTCGGCGTGGACCAGCAGATAGTCCTTGCCGGGCTCGGAAACGGCATTTTCGCGCAAGCGCAGCCACTCGGAAGCCTTGTGTACGGCCTGGGCAAAGCGCTCGAAGCTGAAGGGCTTGAGCAGGTAGTCGATCACGTCGAGTTGGTAGCCCTCGATGGCGTAGTCGGGATAGGCCGTCGTAAAAACCACTCCGGGTTTTTCCTGCAGGCTCCGCAGGAATTCCACGCCCGTCAGCTCGGGCATCTGGATGTCGAGGAAGATCAGGTCGACCGGATTTGCGCCCAATACTTGCAGGGCTTCGAGGGGATTGGCACACTCAGCCACCCATTCGAGCTGAGGCAGGCGCCCGATGTAGTTCTTCAACAGCGTACGGGCCAATTCTTCGTCGTCGACCACCAGGCATCGGATCGGGTTCATGCTAGATTCAGGTTTAGAACGGCCGAGTAGGTACCGCCTTCCGAAGATACGACTAATTCGTGGCGGTCGGGATACAACAGCTCGAGCTGCCGCCACACGTTGGTCAGCCCGATGCCCCCGGTTTGGTCTTTCGTCGACGCCCGCTCGGGCAAGCTGTTCTTCACTTCGAGGCGCAACCGCTTGCCTTCGACCGTTAATCCGATGAAGATCCAACCGGTGGTGCGATCCTCCACGCGACTGTGCTTGAAGGCATTCTCGACGAAGGGCACGAAAAGCAAAGGGGCGATCTGGAGTTCAGGACAAGGCTCGGGGATGTCGAGTTTGACATTCAACCCTCGACTGTCTTTGAGCAACTGCAGGTCGACGTAGTTCTTCAGGTAGTCGACTTCCTTTTGCAAAGGCACGAATTCGGCATTCGCTTCGTATAGCATGTAACGCAGCATTTCCGAGAGCTTCAGCAGGTAATCGGGCGTTCGCTCCGACTTTAGCACCGACAGGGAGTAGATGTTGTGAAGGGCGTTGAAGAGAAAATGCGGGTTGGTCTGCGAGCGAAGGAACTTGAGCTCGGTCTGCAGCTTTTCGTTCTTGAGCTGCACCGTCTCGCGCTCCTGCCGGTTGGCGAGATTGGCGACCTCATACACGCTGCCGATGATCAGGGCAATGAAAAAGGGAAAGGAGCGGCTCATGAACTTCCAGGTAGAATGGAAGGGAAAACTGCGCCCGCGCGGCCGACCGCTTCCGCGCTCGAAGGAAAACCCGGCATATTGGTCGATCAGCTCTTGTGCACAGTAGCTGACCAACAGAATGGCCGCCAGGGTGAGCAGTCCGTACAGCCAATATCTTTTGGTGAAGAAAAAGCGCGGCATCAGCACCTGACTGTTGCCGTACACCAATACCGCCTGACCAACGATGATAAAGAACGAACGGCGCAAGCCGAAATCCAGGTTGTCGGTGCCGCTCATGAGCAAGGCCAGGGTGAACCACAAGCTCACCCACAGCACCAGGTGGAGGCCGGCGCGTTTCCAGAAATTCCGTCCCATATCCGCTTTCATCGCCACAAATGTAGGGAATCGGGCCGTCCGGCAACGATTTTCTCAATGAAACGGCCGCTTTTCTCAATCAACCCGACGACCGCCGGTACCAAAGCCGTAAAAGCATGCTCCAAACGCCGGCAGGGTCGTTGATAAAATCGCCGCGTTCGTTGAATTTCCTTTCTTCTGTCGCCGCCTTCCCGCACTTTTGCCGGCGAAATCATTCAACCATTTTCACCAAAGATCATTTTAATGAAACAGATCCTGAAAAGCGCCCTGACGCTGATCCTTTTTGCCGCCGCCCTGCAAACGGCTTTGGCCCAACCCGGCCGCGGCCCGCGCCAAACGCCCGAACAACGGGCCGAACAACAAACACAGGAAATGACCGAACAGCTCGCGCTCAACGAAGAGCAAACCGAATTTGTCCAGGCCATCAACCTGAAGTACGCCCAGAAAATGCACGAGGCCCGCGCCAATGCCGAAGGCTACGAGGGCATGCGCGAGTCGATGGGTAAGATCCAGGAAGAAAAGCAGGCCGAACTGAAGCTCATCCTCTCGGAAGAACAGCTACAGCAGTGGCAAACCTACCAGCAGGAAAAATGGCAGGGCCGGAAGGGACCCCGCGGCAAAGGCGGACGGAAAGGCAAGCCCGAAAAAGCTGCTCCGGCCGACCAGCAACCGCAGGGCGATCAGTAAGCGCAGCGACGAAGGGGGCAACTTCATTGAGTTTTTTCCGAAGGTCATTGAAAAAAATTGCCCCCTTCCCCACAATTCCGCAATTTGCAGCACTTTTAAACGAACACCTCACAACGCATCTCCCAATTCCATCGACATGAAACCAACCTTCCTCATTGCCTTTCTGTTGTGCATCGCCTCCTCCTTGTTCGGACAAGGTACCTTCGTCGGCGGCCTCGTCACCGATCAGGAAGAAGATATGCCCCTGCCCGGGGCCCATGTGGTACTGATCGACCAGGCCGATCAGTCGGAACGCGCCACCGTCACCAGTGCCGAAGGCCGGTTTCGCTTCAACGATGCCAAAGCGGGCTCCTATCTGTTGAAGATCTCCTTCCTGGGCTTTGAAGAGCACTCGCAAACGGTGGAAGTTGGAAATTCGCCGGTTTTCCTCGGCAAGATCCAGCTCGGCCAGGCTGCCATCCAACTCGAAGGGGTAGAAGTAAAAGAACAGACCCTGCCCGCCATTCAATTGGGCGATACCACCCAATTCAACGCCGAAGCCTTTAAGGTGAACCCCGACGCCTCGGCGGAAGATCTGGTCCGCAAAATGCCCGGCGTCGTCGTCAGCGGCGGCAAGGTGCAGGCACAGGGCGAAGACATCAAGGAAGTGCTGGTCGACGGCAAGCCCTTTTTCGGCAACGACCCCACCGCCGCCCTGCGCAATCTGCCCGCCGAAGTGATCGACAAGGTCCAGGTGTTCGACCAGAAGAGCGAACAGGCACAGTTCTCCGGCGTCGAAGACGGGCAAACCAGCAAAACGCTCAACATCATCACCAAGCCCACCATGCGCAGCGGCCAGTTCGGCAAACTCTATGCCGGTTACGGCTACGAAGACAAGTACCAGGTCGGGGGCATCCTCAACTTCTTCAATGCCGATCAGCGCATCTCGATCATCGGGCAGTCGAACAACATCAATCTGCAGAACTTCGCCACCGAAGACCTGCTTGGCGTGGTCGGCTCGTCCGGCAGGGGCGGCTGGCGCGGCCGGGGCGGTAGAGGCGGAGGCAGCATCGGCGACTTTCTCGTCAGCCAGCGCGACGGCATTTCCACCACTAACGCCATCGGGCTTAACTATGCCGACGACTGGGGGAAAAAGATCAAGGCCACCGGCAGCTACTTCTTCAACCTGAGCGAAAACGAAGCCGCCCAGGAGGTGAACCGCGAATACATCGACGACGAAGAGGTCAGCCAGTTCTACGTGGAGAATACCGAATCGTCGACCCGCAACCTCAACCATCGCCTGAATTTCCGCATGGAGTACCAGATCGACTCCTTCAATTCGATCATTCTGCGGCCGCGGCTGACCCTGCAACAGAACGAAGGCAGCGAAACGACCTTCGGACAAACCCTTCTCGGCTCCGATCCGCTCAACCAATCGAACTACCAGTTCAATCCCGACCTCTCGGCCCTGAACTTCTCCAACGACCTGCTGCTGCGGCACCGCTTTCGCAAAGAGGGGCGCACGATCTCGCTCAACCTCGATACCGAGTACAACCAAAGCGACGGCGAGAGCTTCCTCTATTCCGAAAACAGCTTCTTCGGGATCGACCCCACGGCCGA
>JAGQXA010000960.1 GCA_020436865.1 Saprospiraceae bacterium
CGCCTGGTTGTCGCGATTGCCCGAGAGGACCAGGGGCGCGTCGCCGGGATTGCTGTAGGCGGCGTCGTTGTAGATGTAGTTGAAACCGTTTCTGATATAGAACTGGATATCCTGGTCGGCATAAGCTTCGTTGAGTCGGCATAACATATCGAGTACACGTCCTTCGGAGATCACTTGCGTTTTATCGGCCTTGCCGATGAGGTGGAATTTGACCGGAACGTAGGTCACTACATTCCGCGTCTGGGTCGGGTTGGCCAGGTAGGTATCCCGGTTGCGAAGCGTGCGCTGCATCGATGCTTCGGTGGGCATGGTGCCGCACACTCCGGTTTCCTGTGCAAAGATGGCAGCAGGCAGAGCTACGGCAAGGAACAAAAGAATAAATTTATTCATGACGAAGAATTTAAATTGGCGTAGTTAGGAATGTAAAGTGAGACAGGTTTGTAAAGCGCGACAAAATTAGTAAAAAATATGCTCTACCTCTTGTCTTTGGAACGTCAAATATCAGACAAGCGTTTCAGAAGAAAGTAAAAAAAAGGCTACTTTTGCAAGCGCAAAGACAAGCCGCCTGCCGGCCTCGAGCCTCTCTCAGCCTCCGCAAACGCTATAACCAAAATCCATAAAAGAACTATTCTTATGAGTAAAGTAACTGTCATCGGCGCCGGGAACGTGGGCGCCACCTGTGCCAACGTTTTGGCCCATAAGGACATCGTCAAGGAAGTGATCCTTCTGGATATCATGGGCGACATGGCCCGCGGCAAGGCTCTCGACAGCTGGCAGCAGGCTCCGATCGATTACTATAGCACCTACCTCAGAGGCTCTGACAATTACGAGGATACGGCCGGTTCCGACATCGTGGTTATCACCGCCGGAGTACCCCGTAAACCGGGCATGAGCCGCGACGACCTGATCTCGACCAACGCCAAGATCGTCAACATGGTCACCGAGAGCATTATGAAATACTCCAAGAACCCGATCATCATCGTGGTCTCGAACCCGCTCGACGTGATGACCCTGGCAGCTTACCGGGCGTCTGGCCTCGATTCCAGCCGGGTCTTCGGCATGGCCGGCATTCTCGACACGGCCCGTTACCGCGCTTTCCTGGCCACGGCACTCGACGTTTCGCCGAAAGATATCCAGGCAGTGCTCATGGGCGGCCACGGCGACACGATGGTTCCCCTCC
Organism: Saprospiraceae bacterium; assembly: GCA_020436865.1. Lineage (GTDB taxonomy): Bacteria > Bacteroidota > Bacteroidia > Chitinophagales > Saprospiraceae > JAGQXA01. The sequence continues at coordinate 1,181 of JAGQXA010000960.1, forward strand.
CCCGCTACACCACCGTGGCCGGCATCCCGGTCACTGAAATGATCGAAGCAGCCGATCTCGACGCCATCGTCGAACGCACCAAGACGGGCGGCGGCGAACTGGTACAGTTGATGGGCACCTCGGCCTGGTACGCTCCCGGCGCCGCTGCCGCGCAAATGGTCGAAGCGATCGTCAAGAACGAGAACCGGATCTTCCCCTGCTGCGCCCTGCTCAACGGCCAGTACGGCCTCGACGACATCTTCCTCGGCGTGCCCGTCAAACTCAACAAGAACGGCATCGGCGAGATCATCGAACTGAAGCTCAACAAGGACGAAATGCAGCTCCTCCACGATTCGGCCGGCCACGTAAGGGCCGTGATCGATGTGTTTAATGGGATGAAGCTGTAGTTGGATGTTGGATCTTGGATGTTGGTTGTTGGATAGGATTAAACCAACATCCAACATCCAAGAACCAGCATGAACCATTCCTCCCGCCCTTTGTTCTCTTTGAGGTTGGAACGCAAATTACCCATCCGCTAACGACGCATTGCCGATGTACACCACCATTCCGATCGAAGAATTGTTGCGGGAGATGACTACCAATACCGGAGAGGACCTGTATAAGTTCTCTTACCGGCAGCCGGTCATGTTGGTGTTCCTGCGCCACTTCGGTTGCATCTTTTGTCGCGAAGCGTTGGCCGATATCTCCAAACGCCGCGCCTCCATCGAAGAACAAGGCACACAGATCGTGTTCGTGCATATGTCGGAAAATGCGATCGCCGAACGTTATTTCCAACGCTACGATCTGGATGGCGCCCTGCACATCAGCGATCCGGAATGCCGGTATTACGCGGCCTTCGGGCTGACGAAAGGCACCTTCACCCAACTGTTCGGCCTGCAGGTCTGGATGCGCGGCTTTACCGCCGGGGTGATCAACGGTCACGGGGTCGGCAGTCAGCTGGGCGACGGATTTCAAATGCCCGGCGTATTCATCATCCGCGAAGGGGAAGTGCGGGAGGAATTCATTCACAAACTCGCCTCCGACCGACCGGACTACGAAGAATTGGTCAAGTGCTGCGCGATCTAAGCATCCCAGCCATCTTTCATCTTTCTACTTTCATCTTTCTACCACCCCATGCTAGGCTACCGATTTTCCGAATTCACTCCCGGCCAGGAAGGCGCCACTTTTGAAAAGCTGCTCAAGCTCTTTCAGGAGTTGCTGGTGCATACTTCCGGCGATGTGAGCGAAGCGCTGGCCTGGCTGACCGAACTGGATAAGGAGTACCGGCTCACGGATGAGAACTACGGCATGGCCGATTTTATCCAGGACCTTATCGACAAGGGATACATCCAGCAGCAGGATGCCCGCAATCCCGGCTTCGTGCCGACTTCGAAGATGGAGGTCGCCCTGCGGCGCAAAGCCCTGGAAGATGTCTTCGGCCAACTGAAAAAGGCCAGGCGAGGCAACCACAGCACGCGCCACAGCGGCCGGGGCGACGAATCGACCGCCGAATTGCGCCCCTTCGAATTCGGCGACCCCCTGGATAACCTGGCCGTATCGGAATCCCTTCGAAATGCCCAGATCAATCACGGCATCGACGAATTCCAGCTGACCCAGGAAGACCTGGAAGTCCAGGAAACCTTCTACCAAAGTCAGACCAGTACCGTGCTGATGATCGACATTTCCCACTCGATGATCCTCTACGGAGAAGACCGCATCACGCCGGCCAAGAAGGTGGCCATGGCGCTGTCGGAACTCATCACTACCCGCTATCCGAAAGATACGCTCGACATCCTCGTTTTCGGCAACGATGCCTGGCAGATCGATATCAAAGACCTCCCTTACCTGCAGGTCGGAGAATACCATACCAATACGGTGGCCGGACTCGAACTGGCCATGGACCTCCTCCGGCGACGGCGCAACCCGAACAAACAGATCTTCATGATCACCGACGGCAAGCCGACCTGCATCAAGAAGGGCAAGAAGTACTACAAGAACAGCTTCGGCCTCGACCGCATGATCGTCAACCGCACGCTCAACCTGGCGACGCGCTGCCGCAAACTCCACATTCCCATCACCACCTTCATGATCGCCCGCGACCCCTACCTGGTACGCTTCGTCGACCAGTTTACCATGGCCAACAACGGCAAAGCCTTCTACAGCAGCCTGCAGGGCCTGGGCGAGTTCATCTTCATGGATTACAAGGACAATAAGCGCAAACAGCGGTAGGGGGGGGGGATTGGGTGATTGGGGAATTAGGTGATTGGGGGATTAGTTGCTCGGGGGCACACTAAGAGGGATAGGTTCTGCGTTTTCCACCCAGTTTCAAATCCAAGGGTCCAATCAACCATTTGCCTAATCAACCAATCAACGATAATCTCCAACATGAGGCTGCCGTTCCCGATC
>JAGQXA010000961.1 GCA_020436865.1 Saprospiraceae bacterium
GGAAGAGGTCGAAGTGACGGTCGACAAGCGGCCGGCGATCTATGCCCCGAACATTTTCTCTCCGAACGGCGATGGAGAGAACGATCTGTTCCTGTTGTTTGCCCGTCCGGAGAGCGTGCAAGAAATACGGACCTTCCTGGTATTCAGCCGCTGGGGCGAGACGGTCTGTTCGTACTCGCATTTCCAACCCAACGATCCCGCCTACGGCTGGGACGGCAACTATCGCGGCCAGGCCATGAACCCGGCTGTTTTTGCGTGGTTCGCCGAAGTGGAAATGCTCGACGGGCGGATCGAATTCTTCGAGGGGGATGTGACCTTGGTGCGGTAAATAAGCTGTAACGGCGACTTTAGTCGCCAGACTAACTGCTACTCTCCTTCACCGTAACCACTTGCCTTGGATTGAGCTTCCGATATCCCGTTCCTGCCATCCAAAAGAGTAGGGTAGGGATGGCCAATCCCAGCGGGTAGGCGATCACCTTCAGCCAGTCGGGCATCAGGGCGATCAGGCCGACCAATACGAGAAGGGCAAAGATGAAAGCCGTAAGGCCCGGCACTTTCAGCAGCCAGAAAGCGGCCCGCCGGTTGTTCCTTCCCCAGATCAGGCCGAAGATGGCCAGGAGCGTGGCCAGGGCAAGGAATCCTCCACCCAGCAGCCCACTGGCGACCCAGAGCAGGGTCGCTTCGGAGCTTGCGCCGCCCATCCAGGTTTCCGGCGCATCGCTGATGGAGCGGACGATCACGTAGGAAGTGATAGAAAAATAGACCCCGGCCAGGATGGCCAGAACCAGGAGTAGGGTATTAACGATCTTCATGGCGCTGCATTTGACGATTGGCGAAACGGAGGGCGGGCGAAACGACATGTTTTCGCACCCAGGGTTTGTACTGCGGATGGTCGTTGAGCCAGTAGGCCAGTACCGGTCCGAAGGTGTTGTAATAGGCGATGAACCAGCGGCCGGGCGCCGAGCGGATCAGGCGCTGATCGCGGTAGCGTCGCAAAGCCTGTACTTGTGGCGCCAGGGGCGTTCCAAACACAGAGGAGGCAATAAAGCAATCCTCCTCCATGGAACTACCCGCGGCTGCGGGTTTATCCTTGGTGACCCATGGCTCGGCCTTCTCGTCGAATCCCCGGGTCTCGTCGGAGATCTTTTTGTCTTTGTCGCCGTTGCGGAACCACCAGTTTTCCTCGACGTCTTTCGGTTCGAGTACGCCACCGTACCAGCTATCGACGATCAGCGCATCGGGCCCCCAGGTAGAAGGATCGTTGATGTCGGCCCCGTCGGCCAAACCCCATACCGGGAAGATATGCGCGCCGTTGACCTCCACCATGCGCAGGTTTTCATCGACCCCGGCATCCTTGAGGATTCCGTACACGATATTGGCGTTTTCTTCACACTGGCCGACGCCGGCATCCCAGGCCATGCGGGCGATCACGCCATAGGTTTCATAATCGAGTCCCAGTTCTTCCCGCGCACTGCGTCCGGCGGCCACCTGGGAGGTCCGGTACGGCGCCAGGATCACCAGCGAGCGTCCGATGATCTCCACCGGGTCGTTGGTGTTGATGATCTGTTGGTCGACCACCTCTTCGAGCCAAACGGCGATCTTGCGGCGATCGACGCCGGCGTCGTAGAGCGTCTTGGTGGCGGCGACTACATCTTCGTACATTTCATAGGTTTGATTCGAAGCATCGGCCAGGAGCTGATCGTGGTCGGTATCGGCTCGTAGCGGCCAGGAGAGTAGGAGAGCGGCAATGCAGAGGAGCAAAAGTCGGTGGACAGGGCGTTCCATACGGCTGGGTTTTGGTGAGGAATGGCCTGTCTAAGTTAGGAAAAATTTGGGAAGGAATAAAAAGGGGGACCGGCTGGCGGTCCCCCGAAAGGCATCACACTATTATGGTTGACTTTATGGACACTCTTAGTTGCGAAGGCGGTTGGAGGTTTGCACGGCGTTTTCGGAGTCGAGCAACATGGGCAGGTCACCGTCGGTCACGATGATCTTGGCGTTGGGCGACTTGGCCAGTTCGAGAAAAGCTTCGATCGACTTAAATTGAAGGATGGCCGGGTCGAGTCCTTCCGAGATGATATTCTGCGCGTCGCGGACCCCTTCGGCTTCGATGCGGCGCCGGTCGGCCTCCTGGCGGGCCTGCTGAAGCACGAACTCCATCCGTTGCGCCTGCTGCTCGGCCTCCAGCTTTTCCTCGATAGCGCGGGCCAGGCTCGGCGGCATTTGGATGCTCTTCAGCAGGACGGCTTCCACGCGGATCCCTTTCTCATCGAGGTACTTCATCATCTGGTCGCGTATGGCCCTTTCGATGGTGGCCCGTTCACCCGTGTGCATGTCTTTCGCGTAAAAGCGCGAGGTGACGTCGGCCACCGACGAACGGAAGACCGGCAGGATGATATTCTGCTCGTAAGACGTGCCGATCGTGCGCATGATCTCCGGCGCGGCATCCGGCGCTACGCTGTAGAGGATGGACACCTCTGACAGGATATTCAGCCCTTCCTTGGAGGGAATACTCAGGCCCACCTCCAGGTTTTCGGTTTGCGTCGAGATCTTGATGATGCGGGTGGTAAAGGGGTTGAAGAACCGCAGTCCTTCGGTATAAGGCGTATCGGAATACTTGCCGAAGGTGCGCTTCACACCCACTTCCCCCTGGCGGATGGTGGCGCAACCACTGAGGAGCAGGACAGCGATGGCCAAGAGGCCTGTTCTGAACAAGGATGCACGTTTCATAAGGCTATTTTTTTGGTTAGAGATGGCTTGAGAAGTATTTTATAAGTATTGCTTTTAGGTGAAATAGTATAACTTTAATTATTCAACTACAAAGGGCAAGAATTGTTCCGGGAACCGGGAAGAATTGTTTGTGCGCAGGATGGCGTGGGCTTCGTTTTTTCGTTGCCGACGGTTCTGTGTGCAAGATCACCGACGGGATGCGGGGGGAGTTGCATCTTTGTGGATACAAAAAGACAACGATATGGCAGTGCAGATCAGCAGCAAGAACTTTGAAAAAGCGGTATTGAATCATTCCCAACCCGTAGTCGTCGACGTCTGGGCCGACTGGTGCGGACCCTGCCGGATGCTGGCCCCGCAGTTCGCTGCGGCGGAGAAGGAACTGGAGGGCAAGGTGCGATTCGCCAAGCTCGACGCCGACAAGAACCAGAAGCTGATGCGCAAGTTCAAGATCATGAGCATTCCCACTCTGCTATTCTTCAAGGATGGCAAGTTAGTGGACCACATGACGGGCGTGACCACCAAAGCGGCGATCGTGCGCCGCGTGAAGCCC
>JAGQXA010000962.1 GCA_020436865.1 Saprospiraceae bacterium
GCCTCCGGCAGGGCCGAGGCCTCGATGAGCCACAGCGGCCGGTCGGTAGCCGGCGCATAAAGGCCGCCATCCGCCCGGAAGACGCTGAGGCGCACCCGCGCATTCGGCCACTGTTGGCAAGTGTAGAGGATCTGCTCCAGGAAGTACTCTCCGTTCATTTCGGAGGGGCGCTGCATTCCCAAAAAGGCCATGCCCTCGAAGAGCCGTTGCAGGTGGAAAGAGAGCAGCGGGATGCGGCCCTCCTGCAGGCGGATGCTCTCGAAGAGGCCGTCGCCATAGCGAAAGGATCGGTTCTGTGCGGTGAAGAGGGGGTGATGTCCTTTGGAGAGGATCCCACCGAAATTGACGATAACTTCCATGTCTTGCGCCGCTCCGGCCTATCGTGCGCAGAGCAGGTACTGCTGCAAAAATAACATAACTGCCTTGGTGTAAAAATCGCGGTTCGATTTTTTGCGGAAGCCGTGTCCTTCGTCTTTGGCCAGCAGATACCAGGCCTCGCCGCCATTCTGCCGGATGGCGGCAAGCATTTGCTCGGCTTCACTGGCCGGTACGCGGGGATCGTTGAGGCCCTGCACGATCAGGATCGGCTTGCTGATCTTGTGGGCGTTGGTGGTCGGAGAGATGGCATAGAGGTAGGCCCGCATCTGGGGGTCGCGCTCGTCGCCGTATTCCACCCGGCGCAGATCGCGGCGATACGACTTGGTGTTCTTGAGGAAGGTCACGAAATTGCTGATGCCCACAATGTCGATCCCACAGCACAGGCGATGGTTGTAGTGGGTCATGGAAGCCAGCACCATGTATCCGCCATACGACCCGCCGATCACCCCGACCTGATGGCTGTCGAGTTCCGGCTGCCGGTCGATCCAGTCGAGCAGGCTGCCGATGTCGCGTACCGAATCTTCGCGTTTGTATCCATTGTCGAGGCGCACGAACGACTTGCCGTAGCCCGACGAGCCGCGCACATTGGGCGCCAGGACGGCAATCCCCATTTCCTGCAGGTAATACTGAAAAGTGGGGCTGAAGGTCGGTTGATACTGGCTTTCGGGTCCTCCGTGGATATAGATCAGTACCGGATGGGGCCGGTCGCCGCTCTGCGGACGGTAGTAGAAGGCCGGGATCTGACGCGGCTGCCCGTCGACCTCGTCGAAAGTGGGGTAGTGGATCAGCTGGGGTTCTACGAATTGATCGGGAGCGAGTCCGCCCACCTCGCTGAAGGTCCACTGCGTTAGTTTCAGCTCCGCGAGTTCGAGCACATAGGCGTCGCCCGGTTGTTGCGAAGTATCGATCGTCATCGCCAATTGCCGCCCGCCGGGATGCCAGCTCAGATTGCCGATCTGGCCGAGGGGGATGTTCCGGACCTCCCGGTACGTCTCCGTGCCGGTGTCGAGCAGGTACAGGCGCGAGGCGCCGTTTTCGTTGATCGTAAAGGCCAGATGCTGCCCGTCGGGCGACATCGAGAGAAGCTGGAGGTCCCAGGGTATCTGCTCCGTCAGGGTTGTAAAGCGACCGGAGGAGCGCTCCCAGACCTTCAGTTGCTGAAATTCGCTTTGATGGTCCGAGCAGAAATAAACCTTGCTGCCGTCGGAACTCCAGAGCGCTGCGCCGTAGGAGATCTGGGGATCGTCGGCTTCGCGGATCTGGACGATCCGGCCGGAAGCGAGATCGAGGAGGTATAGGTAGCTCTCGTTGATCGAGCGATAGAGTCCGATGAGCAATTGACGGTCGTCGGGCGACCAGTCGAGCGGATACCAGTAGCCGTCGCCTTCCCAGAGGAGTTCGACCCGTTGCGGCTCGTCGAGAAACCGCAGGTACAGGTCGTGATCGACCCCGTTGCGCGCTGTACTGGCATAGACAAATCGATCGCCGGCACGGCTCCAACGGCAAATGCCGTTCTTCGCCTGATCGTCGGTGAGTTGGCGATAGCTCGAATCGCCGAGATCGAAAAAGTAATACTGGTAATATTCGCTTCCTCCGTGGTCTTTCAGGAAGATCAGTCCGTTACGGGCCGGATCGGGGCAACTACGGCCGCCCGTGACGGGCTCGTCGAAAAAGGTCAGTTGCTCGCGCTGGGCGCCCGGGCTTTCGACGCGGTGTATCTGAGGAGTCTCTCCGAAGCGCGTCAGGACCAGCAAACTGCGACCGTCGGGACTCCAGTCGAGCACCGTGGCCGCCCGCGTTTGCAGGTATTGATTCACTTTTTCGGATAAGGGCTTGGGTATTTCGGGGATGCCCTCCATCAGCAGGTTCCCGACCTCTCTGCGCTCAATTTGCAAGGTCATACAAACTCAGTTATAGGGCACCTGGGGTGGCCTGTTTTTTTCGGAGCGTTCGGAGCCTCCGGCGCTTCTGGAAGCCCACAATTCGGAAACATACGAATTTGCGTTCTATATATCAATTTTTTCTTGTTAAATGAGGGCAGAAAAGGCAAAGCCGCGGCGGCTTCGAAACCGTCGCGGCTTTGCAGGCTGAGCCGGGGAAGACCCGCTAGGGCTTCAGCAATTTATAAGTGGCCCGGCCGTCGGCGGTGCGGAGTTCGAGCCAATAGAACCCGGCCGGCAGCTCACCGGTGAAAAGTTCGGCGATAAAGTCGCCGCCGGGATGATCGTAGCCGGAGCGTTGCAGCGGGCGCCCGTCGGCTGCGAACAGTTGCAGGGCGATCTCACCGGCCGGCAAGGCGGTGATCTCGATCGTCAGCTGGGCATCGAACGGATTGGGATAGATGCGGCCGGAGGCAAGCGGCAACGATGGCCGGACGCCGACCGTGCAGTCGACCGTCGGGTCGTAGGTTTCGGTCGCAGTGTACTGCGCGCTACAGCCCGTGGCCGGGTCGGTGACCTCCAGCGTCACTTCGAAGGTTCCTTCCTGGTCCAGGCAGAAAGAGGGGTCGGTAGCGCCGGGCACGGGTACGCCGTCGAGCGACCATTGGAGCAGTGCGCCGACCGGCAGTCCGTCCGGATCGATCACTGCCAACAGGTTGTCGACATTGCCGAATTCGGGCGATGGCGGCGCCGATAAGATAGTCAGGGTAATGGGTTCGGAGGTGGCGGTACAACCGTCGGGGCTGGTATAGACGACCCAATAGATTCCGGCCGCATCGGCTTCCAGGGTAGGTTCGGTGGCCGCTTGCAGCGGCAGCGAGTCGAGGTACCACTGGTGTGCCCCGCTGGGGTAAGAGCTCGACAGCAAGACGGATTCCGACTCGCATATGACCGGATCTGCCGGCGTGACGATCGGCTCTGCCGGAGCCTCATACACGATCACCGTGTCGACGGAGTTAACCACCGTCACCGGATGGAAGAGGTCGAGGGTCAGCTGCAGGGAGCCGTCGGTGAGCACGCCCGAAGTCGTTTGAGAGAAATTCACGTCGCCGCAATGCTCTTCGCCGATCAGGTCTTCGTCTTTGA
>JAGQXA010000963.1 GCA_020436865.1 Saprospiraceae bacterium
AGTAAGACCTGATAGTCTTTGCCAATATCGTCGGCATCGGCCGGGATCATGAAGAGAAGGGTAGCATTGCGTTCGATATGGCGCAAGAAACGGTGTCCCAGCCCTTTGCCCTCATGGGCGTTCTCGATAATACCCGGTATGTCGGCCATGACGAACGAGCGGGCGTCGCGGTATTTGACGATGCCCAGGTTGGGCGCCAGCGTGGTAAAGGGGTAGTTGGCGATCTTGGGCTTGGCGGCGGTGAGCACCGACAGCAGGGTCGATTTGCCGGCATTCGGAAAGCCGACGAGACCGACATCGGCCAAGACTTTCAGTTCGAGGATCTTCCATTCCTCTTTGCCCTCTTCTCCGGGTTGCGCATAGCGGGGTGTCTGGTTGGTAGCGGATTTGAAATGCGTGTTTCCGAGTCCGCCCCGGCCGCCTGCCACCAGGACGCGTTTTTCGCCGTGGCGGGTGATCTCGAAATGCACCTCGCCCGTCTCGGCGTCGCGGGCAACCGTGCCCAACGGAACTTCGAGAACGACGTCGGAACCGTCTTTACCGGTGCGGTTATTCTCCGAACCGTTGCCGCCGGGTTCGGCGATCACGTGTTTGCGATACTTGAGGGAAAGCAAGGTCCACACATTGCGGTTGCCGCGCAGGATGATGTGTCCGCCCCGGCCGCCATCGCCCCCGTCGGGACCGCCCTTCGGGTTCTTACGGTCGCGGTAAAAGTGCATCGATCCCGCCCCGCCGGCGCCCGACCGGCAACAGATCTTCACATAGTCGACAAAATTCTGTTCCGCCATCTGTTCGTTTTCTCTGCCCGGGCGTTCCGGTCGGTTTCAGCCGGTTTTCCATTCGGAATCGGTCCGAAGGGCAGCCTCAGGAGTATAGACTCTACCTACCGGGAGGGCTGCAGCTTATCGATCGCGGCGCAGAGCCGCTCGAATATCTCTTTGATCGTGCCGAGGCCGTCGACCTTCTGCGACTTGCCACGCTCGTCGTAGTAGTCGAAGACGGGCGTCGTTTCGCGCTTGTACACGTCGATCCGGTTGCGAATGATCGTCTCGTCGTTGTCGTCGTCGCGGCCGGAGGTCTTTCCCCTGTTCAGGATCCGCTGCACGATCTCTTCGTCGTCGACCTCCAGGGCCAACAGGGCATTGACTTCCTGGTCGCTCTCGGCCAGCAGGGCGTCGAGCGCCTCGGCCTGAGCCACCGTGCGCGGGAAACCGTCGAAAATGAAGCCCGCAGCTTCCGGATGCATCTCGACTTTATTCCGCAGCATGCCGATGGTTACTTCATCGGGTACCAATTCCCCCTTCTCGATGTAGCGCTTGGCTTCCATCCCCAAACGGGTATTGTTGCCCATTTCATAGCGAAAGAGGTCTCCCGTCGAAATATGCAGGAGCTGGTATTTATCCACGAGGTAGGCCGCCTGGGTGCCTTTTCCCGACCCCGGAGGGCCGAACAAGATCAGATTGATCATTCGCTTTGCTTTTTTTGAAACGGAAGCGAAATTACGCATTTCCACGCACAATTGGGAATTCGGCTGACTGGGTTATTGGCTAATTGGGGGATTGGGGGATTGGATCCAGTGGTCCGAAGTTCCTATGATCCTTGGGAAAACCCGCCAACTGCCAACTGTACCTGCCAACTGTACCTGCCAACTGTACCCGCCAACTGTACCTGCCAACTGCCTTCTCAACTATTCTACCACCCTCCTGGCCGTTGCGTGCATTTCCCGCCAATAGCTCGATTCCCAGATCCGGTCGATCACCACGCCGCGGGAAGTCGTGCTGTGGATGACGGTCAGACCGTCGGAGCTATGGTCGAGCACCAGGGCTACGTGAAAGACCTCGCCATTTTTGGTGCGGCGAAAAAAGACCAGGTCGCCGGGCCGCGCGTCTTCGACGCGGATGGCCTTGCCGGCCTTCTCCTGCGTGGCGGAACTGGCCGGCAAGGGCAGGTCGTGCTGGCCGAACACATAGTAGGTGAAGCCCGAACAATCGAAGCCTTTGGGCGACTTGCCGGCGTACTTGTAGCGGGTGCCGACATACTGCCGGGCGTAGTCGGCAATCTCGGTTCCGAGCGTGGAAACCTCGTCGGCAACAGGCGTGGCCGGCAGGGGTTTGAGCGCTTCGCAGCTGGCGAGTGAAATTCCAAGAGCGGCAAACAACAAGCACCGGGAAAATACGTTTTGAATCATAGTTTTCGCTTTTTTGTACACTTTTGATCTTTTCAACAAATCTGGTTAGTTAATAGGGTTATTATTACTCTGCCGGCGGTTCCCATTCGGGACCGCTTTTTTTGTCCCTATCAACGCCCCGCTGCCCGGAACTAGTGCTCCACGGAGTTTATTAAGGAAAATTTAGCGTCTGCGCCGGACTGCTCAGTGCCGCAACTGAAACTCATCGGCGTCTTTGAGAAAGGCATATTGGGTGCGAAAGGCCTCCTGTTCCTCAAAGGACAGGGATTGGGTGTGGATCTCTTCTTTTTCTGCGACCTGATACAGCAGATCTCCTTTATAATCGACGACCGTGCTCAAGCCTGCATAGTGGATGCCGTTGCCGTCGTCGCCGACCCGGTTGACCCCTACGGTGTAGCACTGGTTTTCGATAGCCCGAGCCGGCAAGAGGGAGGTCCAGGCGTGTCGTCGCCGTTCCGGCCAGTTGGCCACGTAGATCAGCAGGTCGAAGCCGACCGTATTGCGACTCCATACCGGAAAGCGCAGGTCATAGCAAATGAGGGGGCAGATCGTCCAGCCCCGATGTTCGACGAGAAGCCGGTGAGTGCCGGCGGCGAAGTGCAAATGTTCGCCGGCCAGGGTGAACAGATGTCGTTTGTCGTAGGTCGTGTAGGCGCCGTCGGGCCGGGCCCAGACCAGGCGGTTGTAGTACTTCCCCCGGTCGCCGGCGATCATACTACCGGTCAACACGGCCTGCAGGGCCGTTGCGGTGGTTCGCATCCATTCGATCGTGCGGCCCGGCATATCTTCTGCCAGTTCTGCCGAGCGCATGGAAAAGCCGGTGGTAAACATTTCCGGCAGGATGATCAGATCGGTCTGGCCGGCCAGCGGAGCGAGCTTTTCGGAAAACTGCTGCAGGTTAGCATCGACATCCTCCCAGCATAGAGCAGATTGAACGGTGGTGACGCGAAGGTCGTGCATGACAATGGGTAGTTGGGAAGCTGTAATTTACGAATTCCGGCAGCTCTGCCGAGACGTTTCCCCCAATTTTTACCATTCCCGCCAATGGCAAACAAAAGAGGCAGTGCCCGGATGGGCACTGCCTCTTTGATATGATCGCAAAATGATAAATTCTCGATTGCGGGACGCCGCTTATTTCTCGGCAGCTGCCGTCGCCGAACGCAGTGCGCGCGGGATGTCGACCGTAGCCACCGGAATGCTCGGCGAGGTCAGGAGTTCCATATTGCCGACCAACTGAATGTCGCGCACCCGAACGGATTGGCCGAGACCCAGGGACGACACGTCGACGAACAGCTCATCGACCAGATCTTCCGGAGCTACCTTCACCATCACGCGGCGAACCTTCTGCTGCAGCTTACCGCCTACCTTCACCCCTGCGGAGGTGCCTTTGAAGCGCACCGGCAGATTCACTTTCACCGCACGGCCGTCTACCAGCTCCATGAAGTCGATGTGGAGGATGTGCTCATTGACCGGATGGAACTGAATATCCTTGACAATGCTGCGATGCATCTTGCCGTCGATCGTCAGCTCGGCTACCATAAAGTCAGAGGTGTATACCAGATCGCGTACATCTCTGCCCACGACCGAAAAGTGCACTTCTTCCTCGCCTCCGTACAATACACAAGGGATACCGTCTTCCCGACGCAGTGCCTTGGTCGCAGATTTGCCCATGTCGGCACGCATATTTCCCTGGATGGAAATAGTCTTCATGTTTGCTATCTTTTACAGAACAACAATTTCAATTTGCCCAAAAAGGGATGCAAAGATAGGATTTTTTTCAGCACTCGCACGCCTTTTGGCTGAAAAATTAACCGTCCACGAAAAGAGCGGAGATCGAGCGGTGCTCGTGCGTATTGCGGATCGCGCGGGCAAAGAGTTTGGCGGTCGACAACACCTTGATCTTAGACGACTTTTTGCGCAGAGGGATGGTGTCGCAGACGATCAGTTCGTCGAGCTTCGACTTCTCGAGATTCTCGTAGGCCTTTCCCGACAGGACCGGGTGCGTACACAGGGCGCGCACGCTGCGGGCGCCCTTTTCCAGAATGATCTCGGCGGCCTGGCAGAGCGTGCCTGCCGTATCGACGAGGTCGTCGACGAGAATGACGTCGGCTCCGGCCACGTCGCCGATCACCGTCATGCCGGCCACTTCATTGGCTTTCTTCCGGTATTTGTCGCAGATCACCAGATTGCGTTCGAAGTATTTGGCGTAGGTCCGGGCCCGCTTTACGCCGCCGACATCGGGCGAAGCGAAGATGACGTTCGACAGGTCCTGATCTTGCAAGTAGGGTATGTAGATGGCCTCACTCTTGAGGTGGTCGACCGGTATGTCAAAGAAACCCTGGATCTGGTCGGCGTGAAAATCCATGGTCATGATGCGATTGGCCCCGGCCGCTTCGAGCAGATTGGCGATGAGTTTGGCGGAAATGGGTACCCGCGGCTTGTCCTTGCGATCTTGCCGGGCATAGCCGAAATAGGGCATGACGGCCGTGATATAGCCCGCCGAAGCGCGCTTGGCGGCGTCGATCATCAGCAGCAGTTCCATCAGGTTTTCTGCCGGCGCGAAGGTCGACTGAACGAAGAACACATACCCACCGCGCACGGATTCGTTGATGACCGGTTGCATTTCTCCGTCGCTGAAGCGCTGCAGCGTGATATCGCCCAGCTTGTCCCCGTAATAGTCGGCGATCTTTTCCGCGAGATAGATGGAGTTGGTGCCGGAAAAAAGTTTTACTTCAACCATGTTCGTTTCGATTTCGATCTTAGGCTGACGGATCAATGCAATCAGATTTTGGATGGTGAGTTGGCCAAAAATTGTCGCTGCAATGTCGTGGGAATGTTGGGTCAAAGTTAAGAAGAAATGAACAAAGCGACCGGTCCGGATAGTTTAATTAAGTGAAATTATTCGGATCGGTGATCCGGGTCGATCCGCCCGGGCTTTGTCAGAGCCCTTGCATAATCGGATTTCGTTACTTTTTCACCACTTGAGCAGTCCTAACTTTGTGGTTCCCCCGACCCGATCCTTCACGAAACTACTTCGTAATGCCTAATGCTCTTCGGACTTTGGCCGCCCCTGTCGCCCTGTTGATCGTCTTTTCCGGTTGGAATTGCCAGACGCAGGAGGGTTCTTCGCAGTACGCCAATTTTGCCAGCCTGACCACCGACGGCTTTGCCGACTACTGGTACCGCGGCGAAGGCGAGATTTCCACCTATGAACTCGACATCAACCGCTACGGGGAAGAACGGCAGGGACATGCCGTTCTGGTATTCGTCACCGAAGACTTCTCCCGCAGCAAGCAGGTCAAACTCGACCAACCCGATCAAACGGGCAAGGACAAAGTATCGGTGCTCAAGCTCAACGCCCTCTGGAAATTCACCACCGGCATCTACGACTACTCCATGATGAACTCGGTGTTCACCCCGGTCGATCTGAAAAAAGATCCGCAGACCCTCAAGACCACCAGTTCGTCGCAGGATTGGTGCGGACATACTTTCCTTCAGTACAATCTGGAAGACGAACAGTACCGCCTCCGCCAGTTTTCCTACTTCGAACAGGAAGGCGATAGCGACCGCTACCTGGAAACCGACCTCCTGGAAGACGAACTCTGGAACCGTCTCCGCCTCGGCCCGGGCAGCATCCCCACCGGCGAGGTCGATCTCATTCCGGGTTCCTTCTTCTCGCGGCTGAGCCACGAGCCCATCAAACCGCGCCGCGCCCGCATCCGCTTCAACGAAAATGAAGCCAACAGCCAATGCATCGTGGAATACCTCCACCTGCCGCGCACCATCCGCATCCAGTTCGAAACCAACTTCCCGCACCGGATCCTCTCCTGGACCGAAGAAAACAACCAACAGGTGATGGTCCGGGCCAGCCTCCAACGCACGATCAAGAGTCCCTACTGGACCCGCCACGACAACGACGACCTCTTCCTTCGCGACACCCTCGGCCTACCGAACTAAGGTCCTAAGGATCCCTGGATCCAGGGATCCTTAGGACCTTAGGGGCGCATCAACTCTTGTACGATCCGGTATGCCGCCGGGCAAATAGCCATATTCTTTTGCGTCAGCCCCAGGATCTGATGGAAATTCTTGCGATCGGTATGCGGGTATTCGCGACAGGCCCGGGGACGCGCCTCGTAGATGGAGCAGTAGTTGTCGTCGCCCAGAAAGGGGCAGGGCGCCTGGTTGAGCACATAGTCGCCCTCGTCGTCGAGGTGAAGGTGCTGTTCGATCAGAGCGGCCGGGCGCATGCCCAGGTGGCGGGCGATGCGGTCGATATCGATATCCCGGAAGATGGGGCTGGTGGTTTTGCAGCAATTTGCACAATCGAGGCAATCGATCCGGGAAAAGGCCTCCTCGTGCAGGCGCGCCATCCGATCGTCGAGATCTCGCGGCGGGCGGCGGGCCAGCTTGCGAAAAAAACGCCGGGTTTGCTCGCGTCCTTCCCGGGCCAGAGCGGGCAGGCGGGCGATCAGGTCCTGCAGATTTTCGGGATCGGATTTCATATCTTTGCCGTTTCACCGGCAAAAATAGGCTCCGGCCAGGGTGGTTGACGAACGATCGACGAGAATTTTTCAGTGGCCAGGGCAGATTGCGCAGCCGGACGAACTTCGCCAGCCGGCCGGAACACGGATCGCATGCAACGAAAACCCTTCCTTAACGACCAGCAGCTCAGCTGGCTGATCCTCGGTCTGCTCGCGCTCACCTGGGGAAGTTCGTACATTCTGATCAAGCGGGCGCTGGTGGCCTTTTCGGCCATACAGGTGGCTTCCCTGCGGATCTCGATCTCCGCCCTGGCCTTCCTCCCGCTCCTGTTGTGGCGCTGGCGGCAGATCGACTGGAGCCGATGGAGATCTCTGCTGATCGTCGGATTGGCCGGCAGCGGTATCCCGGCCTTTTGCTTTGCCCTGGCCCAAACCCGTCTGAGCAGTTCCCTGACCGGCGTTCTCAGCTCGCTGACCCCTCTTTTTACCTTGCTGCTGGGCATCCTGTTCTTTCGCGTGCCCTTTGCCTGGTGGAAGACCGTTGGCGTTCTGGTCGGACTGGCCGGCGCGGTGCTGTTGATCCTGAAAGGAAGCGAAGGCGACCCGCAACTCTCCGAATGGTGGCCGGGGCTGCTGGTTGTGCTGGCGACTTCGATGTACGCCCTAAGCTCTAATGTCGTGAAAAGCCGCTTGCAGGATCTCTCCTCCTTGACCATCAGCTCGGTGGCCTTTTTTCTGATCGGATTGCCGGGCATGGCGGTGTTGCTCGCCACCCCTTTCTTCGAACAGCTGGCCTCCCAGCCGGAAGCCCGGACTTCGCTTGGTTATGTCGCCATCCTTTCGCTGGCCGGAACGGTGATGGCCTCCATCTTCTTCTTTAAGCTCGTTCAGCTAAAAGACGCTATCTTTGCGTCGACGGTCAGTTATCTGATCCCCCTGGTGGCCCTGTTCTGGGGCGTTTTTGACCACGAACCCGTCACCTACTTGCATCTGCTGGGCATGGGGCTGATCCTGGCGGGCGTTTATTTATCCCGGAAATGAGCACGCGATGAACGGCTTGCGAATCCTATCGATCCTGGCGACCCTCTTCCTTTTTGTCGCTTGCCGCAACGAACTGGCGGAGATCGCGCTCGTGGTCGGTCCGGACGACGTGGAAAAAGAGGTGATCAACGATTTCCAGATGCTCTACAGCGACTCGGCGAACGTGCGGGTGCGGCTGCGCGGGCCATCGCTGGTTCGCTATATCGACGACAAAGACCCCCGGATCGAATTTCCCGACGGTGTGAACGTCGAGTTCTTTAGTCCAAGCAAGCGGGTGACCAGCCGCCTGACCGCCCGCTACGGCATCCGGCATGAG
>JAGQXA010000964.1 GCA_020436865.1 Saprospiraceae bacterium
ACCCGGTGGTCGGTCGTGAGCGGACATTGGGTGAAGGCCTCGCCGGCAAACAGCGTCAGCCCGATGCGATCGTAAGGCCGTTTGGCCACGAAGTTCTTCGCCACCACCTTGCTGGCCTCCAGCCGGTCGGGTTGAAAGTCGCGGGCCAGCATGCTGTTCGACAGGTCCATGACCAGCATGATGTCGATCCCTTCCGCTTTGATCGACTCGCGCTTCAGGATCTCCTGAGGCCGGGCCAGGGCGACGACCAGGGCCACAAAGGCCAGGGCCCGCAAGACCGGGAGTCCCTCGCGCAGCCGGCCGCGCCAGGAATGCAATCCTTCCAAAGGCTGCAAGCTGGAAAATTTGAAGGCCACCTGTTGCCGACGCCCTTTGCGCCGGTACCACACGAAAAAGGCCGGCAGCAGCAAGAGCAGCAGCAGGAAAGCCGGAGCGGCAAAGCGGAAATGTTCGAAAAGTCCGGTCATCGCTACGATTCGTTGGTTTCTTCCGGCGCCGGGGGCGCGGGTTTGGTCTGTTCGATCAGCTCGCGCACTTGTTGCAGGACGCGCGGGTGGAATTCGGCCGGTGGCTGCGCTTTGGCAAACTTCACCAGGTCGGCCGTTTGCAGCAGCTCGCGCAGCTGAGCTTGTACATCGCTTGCCAGCCCCAGCCGCCCGAGCTGCTGGAGGATCTCCCGGGTGGTTTGCTCGAGCGCCTGGATCCCGAAGCGGTTTTCCAGATACTCGCGCAAGATATAGGTCAGTTCGCTATGGTACTCCTTGATCTGTCCTTGCTGCCATAATTTCCGGCTTTCGAGACCGGTCAGTTTTTCCAACGCGATCTCGTGGGGAGGCCGGATGCGTTCGGGCGCCGCGGGTGGAGGCTCGGCGGGGCGCCGGCGCCAGCGGACGAACAACCAGCCGGCCAGAACGGCCAATGCCAGGCTTCCCAGTCCGATCAGCCACGGCAGGGCGTCTTTCCAGTGCCAGGGTTCGCGTACGATGGCCTTGTTCGGCGCTACGAACACAGAGTCGGTCTGCACCGAGCGCACTTCGAGCGGAAACGGGTCGGTGCGGGCCGTATCGCGCCCGCCAGGGCCGGAAAACGGCAACTGCACGGCCGGAAGCAGGAAAAACCCAGTATCCCAGGCCGTAACGACCAGCTCTTTTTGCAGGAGGATCTCGTTGCCCCGGGCAACTGTATCCCAGCGAGAAGCGCCCAGCACCTCCAGTTGTTTGCCCTCTTCGCCCAGTTCGACCACCGGTTCTTCGACCAGCGTGCCCGGAGGATGATTGACGTGCAGCCGGAGAGTGAGCGGATCGCCCACGTAGAGGTGGCTGCTGTCGGCCTCCAGCAAAGCCGACACCTGCGCCTGCAAGCCGAGTACCGGCAGCAGGAATAAGATAAACGAACAGATCTTTCTACTTTCTACTTTCATCTTTCATCTGCTATCGGTCGGATCGCTCCGAGCGATCCGACCGATACGAGTTATTTCGTTCGCTGCTGAAAGAACTTGAGCAGCGCATTGACGTACGATTCATCGGTGCTGATGCTGACCCAGCTTGCGCCGGTCTTGCGGAAGGTCGCTTGCATGCGTTCGCGGTTCTTGGCGAAGCGATCTTCGTACTGCCGCCGTACCGAACTGCTGTCGGTGTCGATCCATCCGAAACGGCCGGTTTCGGCATCGTAGGCCCGCAGGAGTCCGACCGCCGGCAGCGAGGCTTCGCGCGGGTCGTACAGATGCACGCCGATGATGTCGTGCCGTCGGGAGGCGATGCGCAGCGGGTCTTCGAACTCGGGCGTCAGGAAATCCGACAGCACAAAGCAGATGCTGCGCTTTTTGATCACGTTGTTGAAATATTCGAGTGCGCGACTCAGCGAGGTGCCGCTGGCTTCCGGCTGGAAGTCGATCAGCTCGCGGATGATGCGCAGGATGTGCTGTCGCCCCTTTTTCGGCGGGATGAACTTCTCGATCTTTTCGGAGAAGAAGATCACGCCCACCTTGTCGTTGTTCTGGATGGCCGAGAAAGAAAGCACGGCGCACACCTCGGTGATGATCCCCTGTTTGAGCTGCTCGGTCGTGCCGAAAAACGACGATTGGCTGACGTCGACCAGCAGCATTACGGTCAGCTCCCGCTCTTCTTCGAAGATCTTGACATGCGGCTGCCCCGTTCGGGCCGTTACGTTCCAGTCGATACTGCGCACGTCGTCGCCGAACTGGTAGTTGCGCACTTCGCTGAACGACATCCCCCGCCCCTTGAATGCACTATGGTACTCGCCGGAGAAGAGCTGCTTGCTCAAGCCCTTCGTCTTGATCTCGATCTTCCGTACTTTTTTGAGTAGTTCGGTGGTATCCATTGGTGTTGAGCTTAGCGGCATCGTTTTAGGCAAGGCGAGATGAAAGATGAAAGTAGAAAGAGGAAAGACTTTGCTTCGATATCGATCCGATCGCGCAAGCGATCAGACCGAACCTCTTTCATCTTTCTACTTTCATCTTTCATCTCCCCTAAGGTACCTCCACAGTATTCAGCACCTTGTCGATAATATCTTCCTGGGTGATGTTCTCGGCTTCGGCTTCGTAGGTCAGTCCGAGGCGGTGGCGCATGACGTCGTGGCAGACGGCGCGCACGTCTTCCGGGATCACGAACCCGCGGCGGTTCAGGAAGGCGTAGGCCTTCGAGGCCAGCGCCAGATTGATGCTGGCCCGGGGTGAACCGCCGTAGTTGATGAGCGGCTCGAGGCTACCCAGTCCAAATTCTTTCGGGAAGCGGGTGGCGAAAACGATGTCGAGAATATAGCGCTCGATCTTTTCGTCCATGTACACCTTGCGCACCGATTCGCGGGCTTTGAGGATGTCGGCCGGATTGACTACCGGTTTGACCTCGCCGAAATGATCGTCGTTGAGGTTGCGGCGGATGATCTCGCGTTCTTCCTCCTTGTTCGGATAGCCGATGAGCACCTTGAGCATAAAGCGGTCGGTTTGCGCTTCCGGCAGGGGGTAGGTGCCTTCCTGTTCGATGGGGTTCTGGGTGGCCAGCACCAGGAAGGGTTCCTGCAGCGGGAAGGTTTCGCCGCCGATGGTCACCTGCCGTTCCTGCATGGCTTCGAGCAGGGCCGACTGCACCTTGGCCGGGGCGCGGTTGATCTCGTCGGCCAGGATGAAGTTGGCGAAAACGGGGCCTTTGCGGACCGAAAATTCGTTCTTGCTCGGGTTGTAGATCATGGTGCCGATGATGTCGGCCGGCAGGAGGTCGGGCGTGAACTGGATCCGGTTGAAGCGGGCGTCGATGGCGCTGGAGAGCGTCTTGATAGCCAGGGTCTTGGCCAGGCCGGGCAGGCCTTCGAGCAACACGTGGCCTTTGGCCAGCAGGCCGATCATCAGGCGTTCGATCATGTGCTGCTGGCCGACAATGACGCGGCCGGTCTGCTCGTTCAGAGGTTCGATGAAAGCGCTATCCAGATAGATCTGTTGGTTCAGTGCTTCAATGTCGATTGACTGCATGGCAAAAGGGAGCTTTTTTTGTCGATAGGTGGCTATTTTCCGGACAAATAACCGGAAAACAGGTCGCAAAATTGCGAATTTTTTCCCAAACTGCGTTCCTATAGAAAAAGCCGATACAACTTTGGCGGCTTTTCGGCCCTCACTTTAACGTAATCTTAACGGCAAAGACATGACCGACTTTTCGACCAGATACCTTCTGTGCGTTTTCCTCCTGTTTGCGACCCTGGGCGCCACGGCCCAATCCGGAGAGACGCTCGACCCCGAAGGCGACCAGGCGCGCGCCGAGGCGGCCATCAAGACTCTGCGCGAGGGCGTTTTGCTGGTTCGATTGCCCAGCCATCAGAAAAAGGCGGCAGCCCTGCAGCGTCTGCTCGATTCGCCCGAGGTCGACGAATCGCGCAAGAATGCCATTCGCCGCGAACTCGAATCGACCCTGGCGGAGGCCTCCTACCGCAACCGGCGCCTGATCCAGGCCTTCGGCCGGTACTACGATTTCTCGCCGGTACTTTTTCTGTACGATACGGCCAGTACGGCGGTGGCCGACGGGCAGCGGGCGGGGATGTTCCTCGACGATTCTCTGCGCATCGACCCGGCGCTCGGCTTCGGAGAGGAGCCGTTCTTTTTTGCCCGCATCGGTTATACCGACGAAACGAGCAGCAGCGGGGCGGCCGACGCGTTGATCCTGTCGGACCGGAACTTTGGGGATCTATCCGATCCTTTTCCCAACAATTTTTACATTTCCACGACCAAGCTGGTGATCAGCCGGTTCTTCTCGCCCTCGACGGCCGACGACAAGTACTACCGGCAGCTGGTGAGCAAGCTCGACCGGCAACTGAAGAAATTCTACGGTCAGGTTACCGGCCAGTATCTACCGGAAAAGAAGTAGAGTCGTCGAAGAACAGCGGATGGATCGCGCTACTGTCGATGGGTAGCCGTCGTTCGGGCTGAAGAGGCTTGTCGGGCTTGGGCGGACGGGCCAGGGCCGAATCTTTGCGCGCCTTGGCCTGAGTGATGAGGATGGAGTCGACGATCACGGAAGCCGAGTCGAGCACGCTCTGGCGGCATTTGCGCTGCACCAGACTGCGGTAGTTGTCGATCTTTTCCTGTAGGCGTTGCTGTCGAACCTCTTCCCGGGTGATCTTCTGGAAAGCGAACAGGGTTGCGGTCAAGAGCAGCAGATAGATCGTGCGTTTCATTGTTGTTGTTCGCGGATGCGGTTGAGTTGTTTTTCGATCTCGGCATTGCGCACTTCGAGGATGGAGTCGACCGCGACCTGCAGCAGGGAGTCGAAGCGCGATTCGCAGAGGCTGTCGAGCACCGGCTTGATGCGATTGACCTCCATCTGATACAGGCTGTCGATGATCTTGCGGTCGGTACCGTCGAGGGTCGGCGGCGGATCCTCGGTGCAGGCTGTGGCGGCGGTCAGCAGCAGCCCGAACAGCAAAGCGTTGATCGGATTCCTCTTCATGGCTCGGCTCTTACTCCAGATCGATCAGTTTTTTGCGCAATTCGAAGTTTTTGCCCAGATACACCTTGCGGACCATCTCGTCGGCGGCCAGTTCTTCGGCCGTGCCGGCTTTCAGGATGCGGCCTTCGAACATCAGGTAGGCCCGGTCGGTGATCGAAAGGGTTTCCTGCACGTTGTGATCGGTGATGAGAATGCCGATGTTCTTCGTCTTGAGCCTGGCCACGATGTACTGGATATCTTCCACGGCGATGGGGTCGATGCCGGCAAAGGGTTCGTCGAGCAGGATGAAACTCGGGTCGGTGGCCAGGGCCCGGGCGATCTCGGTGCGGCGGCGCTCGCCTCCCGAGAGGGTGTCGCCGCGGTTCTTGCGCACCTTTTCCAGCCCGAACTCCTCGATCAGCGATTCCAGCTTGCTCCGCTGCGCTTTCTTGTCGAGGCCGATCATTTCCAGCACGGCCAGGATGTTGTCTTCCACAGTCAGCTTGCGAAACACCGAGGGCTCTTGCGGCAAGTAGCCGATCCCGCGTTGGGCGCGCTTGTACATAGGCAGGTCGGTGATGTCGGTCGACTCGAGGTAGACCTTCCCTTCGTTCGGCTTGATGAATCCGACCACCATGTAGAAGGTCGTGGTCTTGCCGGCCCCGTTCGGCCCGAGCAGGCCCACGATCTCTCCCTGGCGCACCTCCACGGATACGCCTCGCACCACCTCCCGGCGCCCATAGATCTTGACCAGATTCTCCGTCCTCAGTTGCATATCGTCGTGGTTTAAGAACGCAAAGGTAGGGTTAAATTGGGTTATTGGGGGGATTGGTTAATTGGGTTATTGGGTTATTGGGGGATTGGGTCCTATGATCCTAAGATCCTTGGTTCCTTCGCCCGCCATAGCCCTAGCGGAGGCGGGCCTCTGCAACCCTTGCCCCCTCGTGCCGCGAAGCGCTCCCCCTGCCAACGGTATCTGCCAACTGTCTACTGCTTCGGCGGAGCCGATCCCTGCTCCAACTTCACCGTCGATTCCACATCCCAGTTGGCGCGCACTTCCTCGAGGGTTTGCCGGAAGATGCGTTCGGGTTGTCGTCGGAGGTCGTAATTGCCGGGATCCCAGCGGCCATTGGCATTGAGGTCTTCGATGATCCGCAGGCTGTACTGGCCGGGATCGAGGCCGGTGAGTTTCCGGGTGAAGACGGCTTCATTTTGCACCTGATAGGATTGCAGCCGTGCATCTTTGAAGTTCAGCTCCACCACGTAGGCCCCGGTAGAATCGAGCTGGGTGAGCGTAAACTGCAGGTTGCCGTAGTCCGTGCGTTTTTTGGCCTTATAGGTGCGTCGCAAGGTATCGTTGGCGTAGCCCAGAAGGTCGGTCAGGGCGCCGGGCAATAGTTCGAGTTCATAGGGAAGTTCCTCGACCCAAGAGGCGCGCAGCAGCAGCACCCGGTGGTCGGCGGAATCGATTTCGGCGGTCACCGGGATCCGCGTAAGCAAGGTATCTTCCAACAGGCGGATCAGGCTGGTGTCTGCGGTTTGCAGGGGGTGATTGAAGGCCAGGCGGATGGGCCGTGCGGGATGGAGCGGCTGCCGCAGCGAGGCGGCATTTGCCGGTTCGGCCGGGCGCAGGCCCGGTTCCAGGGTCGTGCGGCCGCTCCGGCCGGTGATGTGCAGGGTGTCGAGCAGGGTGTCCTGGCGCACGACCAGGCGCCAGTCGATCGAGTCCGGTTGCCGGTACCAGACGAAGGTCGTATCGGCGACCCGTTTTTCGTACCAGTCGAGGCTGTCGGCCAGGGGCGTCCATTCCAGATCGTAGGGCTCGCGATTAAAGAGGAGCTTGACCAGTCCGGGATAGGGCTCTTCGTGATCGTCGAGCCGCAGGGCCGGTTCTTCGCGGAAGAAGCGGACGGAGATGAAGTTCAGCACCGAGTCGGTAACGGTCAGGTTGGAGTCGGGAAAGGCGATGCCTTCCGCCGCCTGGTCGTAGAGGTAGTTCAGGTTGAGGTCTTCGAGCACAAAGGCCTTGAAGGCGCCGCCTTTGACGTTTTCGATCACCGTTTGCCCGTTGCGGTCGGTGATGCCGAAGTAAAAGGGCCGTTCGGTGCGCACGACGCTGTCGGCCAGGTTGTCGTAGAGCATGACCAGCAGGTCGGGCACGGGTTTGCCGGTGAGGGCGTCGACGACGAGCGCGCTGACCTTGAGCGAGTCGATGTAATCGCCGGTAGAGAATACGAAACGGATGGGCGCCGGATTTCCCTCGGTGAAATCCTGGATGGCCTTGCCGAAGTTGATCGTATAGGTGGCATCGGTGCGGAGGGAGTCTTCCGGATCGAAATCGAAGTAAACGGTACTGTACTTGTGCAGCGTGACCTTGGGGCGTTTTTGGAGTGGGGGGGAAACGACTACCTGCGTGAGCACATCCTTCAGTTGCAGGAACTCGTCGAAGGTCAGCACGATGCGCTGTTTTTCAAAATTCGTTTGCAGGTTCGGGGTGGAAACGAGGGAGTCGAGTCGCGGCGGAATGGTATCCCGCGGACCGCCCGTAGGCTGTACGATCTGGGCGCAGCCGGTAAAAAGGACGGTCTCGATCAAGAGCCATCCGAACAGAAATAAAAGCGGAGGTAACAGGTATCGGCGCATAGCGGTCACAGGTCTTTCCCTCTAATCGGTCCGCCGGCTGCGCGGGTGGAACTGGAGGAGGGTTTCTTTCAGGAAATCGGTGTCGAGGTGCGTATAGATCTCGGTGGTCAGGATCGATTCGTGCCCCAGCATGTCCTGCACGGCGCGCAGATCGGCCCCGCCTTCGATCAGGTGGGTGGCGAACGAGTGGCGCAGGGTATGCGGACTCACATTCTTGGTCAGGCCCGCTTCGCGGGCGGCTTTCTTGACGATATGGAACACCATCACGCGCGTCAGCTTTTTGCCGCGGCGGTTGAGGAACACATAGTTTTCATAGGCAGGAACGACGGGAAGCTGGGTCCGGGTATGCCGCTGGTAGAATTCGAGCTGCCGTACGGCCTCTTCGCCGATCGGCACGAGCCGCTCCTTGTCGCCCTTGCCGATCACTTTGACGAAGCCGATGTCGAGGAAGAGGTTGGAGCGGCGCAGTTCGACCAGCTCGCTGACGCGCAGGCCGCAGGCATAGAGCGTTTCGAGCATGGCGCGATTGCGGTGTCCGAGCGGATCGCTCAGGTCGATCGTGTCGAGCAGGCTTTGCACCTCTTCGTACGACAGCACCTCGGGTATCTTGCGGTCGAGCCGCGGTCCTTCGAGCAGGGCGGTGGGGTCGTCGTCGATCAGGTCTTCCGACAGCAGGTATCTGTAGAAAGCCTTGATGCCGGAGATCAGGCGTGCCTGCGAACGCCGGGCCAGTCCGAGCTCGTTCACCCAGCGGATGAACTCCTCCAGTTGAGCGGCGGTGACCTGTGCCGGGGGGAGGTCCAGTTGCCGCCGCTCTAGAAATTGCGTCAACCGCGCCACATCGGCCAGATAGGCTTCCCGGGTGTGCTCCGAGAGCGAGCGCTCCAATCGCAGGTAGGCGCCGAATCCATTGAGGGTGGCCTGCCAGTTCATGCTTTGTATTTTATCCCCGAAATGCGTACATTTAGCACTGAGTGATCGGAACCAGTATCCAGTATTCAGCGACAACAAACCGCACATGAGGACTTTCATTCCCGGATTCCTGTTCTTCTGCTTGTATGCCGTATTTGCGCGCTGGTACTTCATCTGCGAAGTTAGGGGCCACTGCGGAGAATCGGAAGTCGAATCCGTGCGGCTAAAAACGCTGGACCTGCGCGAGGGCGAAACCGTGATCCTCGAAGGCTTCGACCAGTTCTACTTCGAACCCGACAGCATCCTGCCCGATCTCAACGAGAATAACGGCCAATTCCTCGATGCGGTGGTCAGTTACCTGCAGTCCAATCCCGAAAAGAAACTCACGCTGACCGGTCGCTACCTCGAGAGCGAAAGGTACGCCAAAGCGGGCTTTTTTGAAAATATCGGCCTGGCCCGCGCAGCCCAGATCGAATTTCTGCTGGAGGAGAGGGGCGTGCTGGAATCGCGGATGTACCTCGATCACGAAGCGCTCGAGGGTGACAGCCTGCCCGAGCCCATCCTTTTCCGGATCCCTCTGCCCGATACGTCGGGCTACCGGAAGTTGCAGTTCTCTTTCAAGGACATGACCTATTCCGACGCCAATTTTGCCTATAATTCCGACGTGTTCACTCCCGGCGAAGGTTTCGTGAACTACGCCGATTCCGTCAAGATCTTTCTCGACCTGCATCCCGACTACCGCATGCTGATCATCGGCCATACCGATAGCATCGCCAGTGAACAATACAACGAAGACCTCGGCCTGCGGCGCGCCCGATCGGCCCAGGTGTACTTCCGCAACCTCGGCGTTACGTCCGACATCCACGTGCTGAGCCGGGGCGAAACCGAACCCGTCGCCCCCAACACCCTACCCGACGGCTCCGACAATCCGGAAGGCCGGCAAAAGAACCGAAGGGTGAACGTAAAACTGGAGTCGACGGAGGAGGTGGTGGAATGAAAGGATACAAAGGATACAAAGGATACAAAGGGTACAAAGGTGGAAAGGGGGGGGCTTAGCGGGGCGAGGGAGCAGCTCCGCTGGAGCTTCCAAAGGACCCAAGGACCTCCGGACCATAGGACCCAATCCCCCAATCCCCCAATTAACTAATCCCCCAATTAACCAATAAACCAATAAACCAATTAACTAATTCAGCCACATGGAATTCATCTCGGAACTGTTTGCCTCGTTTACTCAGGAAGAAAGTGTGATTTTCCTGGTCTTGTTGCTGGGGGCCTTCCTCATCGGGTTTGTATTGGCCTGGATCCTGTGGGGTGGCCGGATCAGCCGCTTGCGCAAGGAATTGCAAAAGAACCAGGGCGAGATGGCCGGGCTGAAGGCCGAGTACGATGGCTTCAAGGAACAGTATGAGCTGAAAGAGGCCGATCTGCAGAAGGCGATCCTGGAGGCCGAAGAGGCCCAACGGGCGCGCCGGAAATTGCAGGAGGAGAAGGGGCAGCTGTACGCCGAACTACAAGTGACGCGCGACAAGTACGACAAGCTGCAAACGACGGCCGAGTCGTACGAAAAGACGATCGACGATCTCAACGATCAGGTGCTCGGACTAAAGGCGCGCACGCGCGAGCGTCCGGAATATCCGGAACAGTCGCCGGCCGACGAATCCTCTATCGAACTGCTGTCGCAAATGCAGAGTTCGTTCAATGCCGCCCTCACGCGCCTGAGTTCGCTGGAGGAAAAACTGGGGCAGATCGAAGCCGAGAACGACGAACTCCGGCAGGAGCTCAACGAGATCCGCGACAGTACCCAGCCGCTGAATGCCGACGGTCCGATCGTGATCGAAGGCCTTGCCCGTTCGGAAAGCGCGCCGGAGCCGGAAGCCGATCCGACGCCCGACGCCACGGCCGCTCGCGCCTATGTCCAGGAAGCCCTGGGCAATACCCTGCCCGCCGCATCGGCCGAAGAAAAGGACGACCTTAAGCTGATCCACGGCATCGGCCCGTTCATCGAGAGCCAGCTCAACGAGGTCGGCATCTATACGTACGAACAGATCGCCGCTTTCGACCACGTCATGATCGAACAGGTGACCACCGCCATCGCCTTCTTTCCGGGCCGCATCGAACGCGACGATTGGGTCGGGCAGGCCGCCCGCCTGGCGGCCATCAAGGAAGAGCAGCCGGAAGCGCTGCAACCCTCTGCCGTGTATCCCAATAATCCGGAAGACCTCAAGATCGTCGAAGGGATCGGCCCCAAGATCGAGCAGATCCTCAAAGCGGCAGGTATCAACACCTGGAAAGACCTGGCCGAAACAGAACCCGATAAACTCCGCACCCTGCTCGATCAGGCGGGCGACCGCTTCCGCATGCACGACCCTTCCACCTGGCCCCAACAGGCCCAACTCGCCGCCAACAGCCAATGGGAAATGCTCAAGGAATACCAGGACTTTCTGGTGGGCGGGCGCGATCCCGG